>JAYPZT010000029.1:0-11343 GCA_038136415.1 Opitutales bacterium | reverse complement strand
AGACAGCGAGTGGCAAGGACAAGCTATCATCGCTGCTTTCTCTGATCGGTCCCTTCATCCTCTTGTGGTCCTTTTTTTGGCTGGTTCCTCTTATCGGAAGTTTTGAGCAATCTTTTGAAGTAAGTCCGCAATCAATCGAAAAACCAGACTTGAATGTACATTCTGCCTGGTTGAATTATGAAAGAGCTTTCAAGGATACGAAATTTATCAAGTCGCTGGAAAATACCTTACTTTTTGTTGGTTTTACAGTAGCGATTACCCTGTTGATTGGTTTTTTTCTGGCATCCGCTTTGTTCGGTCTAACAAAGCTCACGAGGGGGATTTGTTTGTTTGTTTTGCTTATACCTTCGCTTGCATTACCTGGTACTCTTGCCAGCTTATTTTACCTGTTTTTTCATGGAAAAGCTGGTGCACTGAACCAATTTCTCATCATTCCATTGGGAATTGAACCAATCAATTGGATGATGGATCCGGACTGGATCTTACCTTGTCTCATACTGCAAGCAGTTTGGAGATGGACTGGCCTGATCACATTACTTCTTTATTGTGGGATGCGTGCTATACCATCCTGGCAATTCGAGCTTGCCCGCTTGGAGGGAGCATCCGGTTGGAGCAGGCTCAGCACTATTCTCTATCCTGGGGTTAAGCATCTTTTGCTTTTTGGAGGCATCTTTTTATTTGTGGATGGAGTGGCTGCATTTTCCGGGGCCTATAATTTACTGGGTGGTTCAGGCGGCGTACTCGATGCGGGCTTACTATTCGTGACCTATGCTTATCAGGTGGCTTTTCCTGGTGGGGCCGGTCGATTTGATTTACCACTTGCCTCTGCCATGTGCATCTTGGTGGCAGTTTTCACGGTTTTAATCAGTTGGTTCTGTATTCATTTTCACAAACAGAAACATTCCCAGGAATGGTAATACGACTAATCGAAAGAATTTGTTTGGGCTTTTTGCTCTTACTTTCTGCCTATCCATTTTTGTGGATGGTTCTTTCTTCTTTCAAAACAAACCGGGAGATTTACAACCCTGCCCAATTATTGCCCCAATCCTTGGATCCTTTTGCGTATCGATTGCTTTTTTCAGGAGAGTTTATTGATTTTTACGAAGTTCTCCTCCGCTCGATTCTTCTTGCCGGTGGCCAGGCCATACTCGCCTCCCTCATAACTGCCGCCGTTGGTTTTGCTTTAGCGAAAGGTAGGTTCAGGGGAAAAATGATCCTCTCGGGCTTGTCTCTCTTGGTTATTCTTTATCCAAAGCAGGCAATGAATCTCTCTCTTTTCGAGTGGATGGCTAGTATGGAGATTACAGGTAGTCCCTACGGTTTACTAATTTCGGGCGTGGCCAGTGGGTTGGGAGTGCTCTTTTTTACTCAGGTTTTTCGCAAGATTCCCGACGAGTTAATGGATCTGGCCAGAGTGGAGGGACAAAGCTTAGTTCGAAGTTTTGTTTGCTTTCTTCCACTAATAAAACCGGCATTGATTACTTACTGCATCCTGCACTTTTTTCTTTGCTGGCAGGATCATCTGCTTCCTCTTTTGGTCTTGGGATCAGATCAACTTACCTTGCCTTTAGCTCTGGCCAAATTAGGGGATTCCAGTTACCGCATTCCCGAAGCTGTCGGTTTGGCAGCAGGTGCTTTGGCAATGATTCCTCTGTTGGTCCTGTTCGGGCTCTTCTTTCGGCAGATTCGAACCGCTTTATCTGATTGGGTGGTTTCCTAGAAATTAGATTCGTTTTCCAGTGTATCTTTCGAACCAGTTAACACTCTCCCAACGGGGTGATATATAAAGCTCTTCTTTTTCATAAATATCATTCCTGCTGGTTTTTATGTAAATTTTTTGAGCACCAATATCGACTTCGATCAACCGGTGATCTCCCAGATTTTCAATCCGTTGAACTACAGCGGTAAAGGAAGCATTTTCAATAGAAACAAACTCCCAGTTTTCCGGTCTGATTCCAAGGGTGATGGATCCCCCAGGCAATTCAGAATGGGGAAGGTCTAATGAAATCTTTCCAAAGCTGAATTTAGATATTCCATCGGGTGAATGCTCTATCTTCCCATCGATACATTGTGTACCGGGAGAACCAAAGAATTCTGCCACGAAACGATGGGCGGGTTGATTATATATTTCGTCCGGCGTTCCAATTTGTAATATCTGACCATTTCGCAGCACACATATTCTTTGCCCTAAAGTCATGGCCTCCGCTTGATCATGGGTAACATAGACACATGTACGGGGGGATTCCGCGTGTAAATGGGCCAGTTCTGCCCGCATGGCGGTACGAAACTGCGGGTCGAGGTTTCCCATGGGTTCGTCAAAGAGATGGATTTTGGGGTCTCTGGCGAGTAGCCTGCCAAGGGCAACCCGTTGCCTTTGCCCGCCACTCAATTGGTTGGGCTTCCGTTTGAGCAGTTCTTGAATATCCAGTTTCCTGGCAACTGTTTCCACTTTTTGTCGAATTTCCGGCTGAGACTCCTTCCTTATCTTCAGTCCATAGGCAATATTATCGAAGACAGAGAGGTGCGGGAAAAGAGCATAGTTTTGAAAGACCATCCCAACATCACGCTGGATGGGCTCCATAAACTTGGCATCTTTGCCATTGATCAGGATTTGGCCTGAGCTTGGCTCATCCAGGCCTGCTATTAGGCGGAGTAAGGTACTTTTACCACAGCCGGAAGGTCCTACGACCACCATAAATTCCCCCTCTTTTACCTCGAGATCTATAGAATCAAGTGCAGTAGTTTTCGGAGGGAAAACTTTTGTCACCTGATTGAATGAAATCGCAGAGCTCATGTTTTATTTAATCCTAGAGGTTGAATCCTTTTGGTAAAGCTTTGTCGCTTGAGCATTTAAAACGCCCAACATAGGATTCCATGCAAAGTGGATTCTACAGCAAAATATTTTTTTCTTAGCATATGCCTATATTTCTGTGCTTCCTGTACCCAAAAACAAACTTCAGAGCCTGAAAAGAAAGAGGATGCAATACCTGTTCTCACTCAAATGCGTGCAGACGCTTTGGTGAGAGAGTGTACGGTTTGCCATGGTGTGAATGAGGCTCAGCGTGGACCCATTCTCGATGGGATGGAATACTGGTATTTGCTCGATCAGTTGGAAAAATTCCATTCAGGAGTAAGGGGACAGAATCCTGCCAATAAATCTGAGTATTTGATGGGAGTGGGAATCAGGAAAGTAAAGAACTCCGTTGAGATGGCTTATTTGGCGGACTGGTTTTCCAAGCAGGAGCCTAAGCCGAGTGTGCATACGGTGGAGGGAGATGTTAGCCGGGGTAAAGAATTTTATGAGCAAAGATGTGCATCCTGTCATGGGGTAGAGGCACAGGGGAACCGTCTTGCCCAGGCTCCCTCCCTTACGCGGTTGGAAGGGTGGTATTTTCTTGAACAAATGCGCAAATTCAGGGGAGGGCACCGTGGATACCATCCAAGTGATTTGGGCGGGAAAGTAATGGCTCAGGCATCTCAGAATCTTACCGATACAACCCTTCGGGACATTGTTGCCTATGTGGTGGAGGAATTTGGTCCTGAAGAAATCTCCTCAGAACGGGACCAATTACAAAGCAAGCAGCCCAATTAGTTTCCATACTTGGACTGCAGGGCACTGAGTCGATCGGGGGTGCCCACATCGTCCCACTCCCCGGGAAATAGGATACCGCCGACCAAATTTTTCGAAATCGCAGATTTTAAACGGGGAACTATGGAGAACTTTTCCACTTTTGCCCCTTCCAGTATTTTCGGGTGATACAGAGCGATTCCAGCATATAAATATTCCGGTATCTCAGATTCCACTACCCGTGAATGAGAAAGAGAAAAATCTCCCTTCTCCCTCCACCCGGGCTTCTGCACAAGATAAAGGGTGGCAAGATCATGTTCAGCAAGGGAAGTGGGTATCGTAGAGAAATCCAAATCGCTCCAGACATCCCCATTAACCAAGAGAAAAGGCTCATCTCCAAGCAGGGGAAGTGCTTTGGCTAGACCTCCCCCTGTTTCCAGGGGATCCGGTCCTTCGTCCGAATAAGCAATGGATAATCCCCAACTGGAGCCATCCCCGAGTGCTTCAGGAATTTTATGTCCCAGATGCCCCAGATTGATCACCACCTCTTTAAATCCAGCAGCAGCCAGTTTTTCGAGATGGTGAACGATCATCGGCTTGCCACCGATAGGAAGCAAAGGCTTAGGAGTATGATCGGTCAGCGGGCGTAATCGATTGCCGAAGCCGGCTGCCAAAACCATAGCTTTCATCTTACGCATTACGGCTTAAAATTTGGGCACTTTCGACCAGCCCGCGAAGATCGCTTAGTTCCGGGTAACTTTGGAGCACATGTTTTATATATCCCAGAACACGGGGCACATCTTCCATATATTCCGGTTTTCCGTCCCGTATCTTCAAACGATGAAAAATGCCCACACACTTCAAATGTCTTTGCAGACCTGCCCAATCGAACCATCGTTTTACCGTGGCTGAGGTGATTGATGGTTCCAGCAGTTCGGATTGAATCAAGCTTGTACGAAATTGGGCAACCTGGTCATTAATCCAGTCTTCGGAATTGTCCACATAGCAGTCGCGAAGGAGGGATACCAGATCGTAAGTAATTGGGCCCAGCATCGCTCCCTGGAAATCAATGATGCCGGGAGTGCCATCTTCAAGAACTAAGAGGTTCCTGCAGTGAAAATCCCTGTGCATGAATGACTTGGGTATTCTGTCAACTTCCTCAATTAATGGTTGTATAAATGAATCATACTCTTGCTGGCTGAAGTCAGGCAGACACCATTCGCGGAAAATATCCAGTTCCTTTTTTTGCCAGGAGGGATCAAATGTAGGGAGTATCTCCATTACCTCGCTCCCTAATTTTTGAAAATTTAGAATTTCAGAAACAGCCAGCTCATAGAGTTGGTTCCGTTGCTCACTCTTCAATGCTTCCTGGTAGTGAAGATCCCCAAAATCAGATAGGATAAGAAATCCTTTCTCTGAGTTTTGGAAATGAATTTGAGGAACTTTTATTCCTGCTTTTCCCAGAGCCTGAGCTAAATCGATAAAGGGTTTGCAGGGTTCAAGTTCTGGAGGTGAATCCATGACTATAAAAGAACCATCCTCTGTGTGGATCCGGAAATAGCGCCTGAAACTGGCGTCAGCGGACGCAACTTCCGGCACGCAGTCTCCATAGGGAGTATCCTGTTTCATCCATTCGCGCAGGGCATCCAAACGAACATCCTTTACCATCACATCCACAGGTAAGCTTTGTCGGGAAATTGACTCAATCGTCAAAGAAAAAATAAACAGTGCTCTGGAATGCCTTTATTTAGGAGCAATACGCCCAACATTTCATAGTTCTTGATGATCTTTTAAGCCCCTAAGCGAAGATCAGGCACCAGATACTGGGTAACATAGTCTTTGACTGCATCTTCCAAAGAAAAGAGCGAATTTGGGTAGCCAGCAGATTTTAGTTTTCCGATCTTTGCTTCGGTGAAATATTGGTACTTATCCCGAAGGATCTCGGGCATCTCCACAAACCTTATATGATCATCGGATTGCAGGGCTGCAAAAATAGATTTTCCCAGATCCAGCCAGGTTCTTGCTTCGCCACTACCAAGATTGAAGAGACCATTTGCACTTGGAGTTTCAGCGAGCCAGATAGACATAAGCACGGCATCCTTAACATAGAGGAAGTCCCTCATTTGCTCGCCATCCCGGTAATCTGGATGATGGCTTTTAAAGAGAGTCATTTCTCCGGTTGATGCGATTTGCTCATAAGCTTTGCTGACCACAGAACGCATATCTCCTTTATGTTCCTCATTGGGACCGTAAACATTGAAATATTTCAGGCCAACGATTTGATCCAGCCATCCATTTTCCTGGGCAAGCAGATCAAATTTGTGCTTCGACCAACCATATAGATTCAGGGGGGTAAATTTTTCCAAATCTTCGTCCTGATCGTCCATACCCAGGGAACCATCGCCGTAGGTGGAGGCGGAAGAGGCATATACAAAACGAACCCCTCTATCCAGAGACCATTCGCAAAGCTCGCGGGTGTAGCCGAGGTTGTTATCGTTGAGGTATTCTTCGTTGGTTTCGGTAGTGCTTGAACAGGCCCCGAGGTGAAAAATAGTGGAGATATCAGAAAGTTCATCACTTTTATTCCTGATCATTTCCCGGAAATCATCGGGGCAAATCTGCCGGGAATAAGTAAGCGGAGAAAGGTTTTTCGCTTTTAAACTTTCCGGTTCTGCCCAATCGACCAGCCAAATGTCAGAAAAGCTTCTGTTGTTTAATCCCCAGACAATTGCACTGCCAATTAAACCGGCACCACCGGTAACCACAAGAGTGCCTTGATCGAGCTTACTCATGCGATAATTCAATGGAGCGGGCACGGGCTGCTTCGACTGCATGCCGAACAATCGTACGCAGTTCATCCGCGGAAAAACTTTCCAGGGCTGCCTGAGTGGTGCCATTGGGAGAGGTTACCTGATCCCGGAGTTCCTTGGGGTGCAGTTCAGAGCTTTCCATCAGGCGAGCGGCACCGGTTACGGTTCCGAGAGCAAGCTGCTGAGCAAGCTTGTTGGGAAGACCAATAGCACGGGCTGCTTCTTCCAGGGCACAGGTAAATTCAAAAATATAGGCTGGGCCGCTGCCACTAATCGCAGTTACCCGGTCCAGATCCTCCTCCTCTTTGAGCTCAAAAGCCGGTCCTAGGGAAGAAAGAATTTTTTCGATCAAAACTTGGTCGGAATTTTGAGGGGTCTCGCTGAAAAGATATCCGGTGATGCCATGGCCGATCTGTCCGGGAGTGTTGGGCATGGAACGGACAATATTTCGTGCCCGAGGGAAGGCCTGGCTGAGTTTGCTGATGGTGATACCAGCCATAATCGAAAGGATCAGGCAACCTGTGCTAGTATCTGCAATGGAGGCAGGAAGTTCTTTGATCTGTTGAGGTTTGCACCCTAGCACCAAAACCGAAGGTGATTGTGCCACCATCGATTCAACGGAATCAAACCTAGAAATTCCGGTTTCGTTGGATAATTTTTCGGAAGTTCCATCCTTGGCGGAACAGCAGGAAATTTGCTCCGGGGAAAAAGAGTTTTCCCGGAGCAGGCTTTTAACGATCGCAGAGACCATTTTGCCAGCCCCGACAAAAGCAATCGATGAATTCACTGGGAGTCCTCCTGATTTTTGAGCTCCTGGATCGTGATGGTGCCTCCGATCATGTCATGCAGACAGCGTCTCTGCCTGTTGAGAAAACAAAAAAGAAAATTCATTAATCCGGGTAAAAGAAAAGGAGTGATCAAAATCAATCCGCTCAATCCCTTGAGCAGGGCGCGGAAAAATTGTCTCATGGGAGAAGGAAGAGCCCCATCTCCATTAATTTTTACACTGGTCAGCCCAAAAGTTGCCTTCCCGAGGCTTTTCCCTCCAAAAAACCGCTCGCCGATAAAAAAGTAAATAATGGGGAGAAAACAGGCCCATACCACCATGGCCATGAGCATTTCGTAAGTTTCAGGAGAGAGACCAGATTCTTGAATGAACCGAGCCATCTCCTGGGAATCCATTTGCTCTTCCTGAGGGAGCAGGGTGGCTTGTTGGAGGAGATTTTGAAATTCCTGCTGGGTATGATGATCCCAGAACTTAGGCATAAAGTGTGCAAGTAGCTGAAGTAGAAGCACAAGAAGAATAAAATCCATCGCAAATGCGATCATTCTTTTGGTTAGGGGAGCGGGCGTGAGAACAATTTGATTGGATGCTTCTTCAGGGTCGTCATCCAATGTGCGGGTAGGGAGTTCGGTCATGCTTGTTTGGAGAGATGTTGTTCGTATGCCTGAACGGTATTAGACATGAGCATAGCCACAGTCATGGGGCCAACTCCTCCGGGGACAGGAGTAATGTGAGATGTTTTCGGGGCCACCTGATCAAAATCGACATCGCCGACCAAACGATAACCGGATTTTCTCGAATCATCTGCAATCCGGTTGATTCCAACATCAATCACGACACAACCAGGCTTGATCATTTCGGGGGTGACAAAATTTGGTTTTCCGATGGCAGCAATCAGAATATCAGCTTTCTGAGTGTGAGAAGGTAAATCATGGGTGCGTGAATGACAGTAGGTAACGGTGGCATTCCCAGGAATTGCCTTATTTAGAAGAAGCATTCCTACTGGTTTCCCAACGATTAAACTTCGACCCAGGACGACCACATGCTTGCCGGCAGTTTCAATTCCTGAGCGTTTGATCAATTCAACGATACCCGCGGGTGTACAGGACCTGAATGCATCGGGTTGTTCCTGGCACAATCGGCCGAGGTTGACCGCATTAAATCCGTCCACATCTTTTGCTGCAGATACCCGGTTGAATATACGGACATCATCAATATGCGGGGGGAGGGGAGCCTGCACCAAAATGCCATGAATGGATGAATCTGCATTGAGCTTATCAATTTCTGTGATCAATTCCTCCTCGGTAATGGAGGCAGGGAAAACAGCCAGTCGAGCATCAATACCGATTTCTTGTGCAGTCTTCTCCTTCTTTTTTACATAGGAGATGGAAGCGGGGTCATCTCCAACCCGAACAAAGATCACGCAGGGCTTTTCCCCATTAAAAGTGGAGACCCGCTGCTTAAGTTCATCCAGCACATCTCTGGCAATTTGATTACCGTCGATCAGATTCATGATCCAGAAGGCTAGCGAAAAAAGCTGAAATTAGTTGGATAAACGAATGATCCGTGCTCGGATCACCCGGTCGTCCGATCCTTCTTCAACCGCTTCCAGTTTGCCCATCACATTGATCTGCTGATCCACATATTGCTGGGGATCGATTGCCTTGAGATGATCCACATCAATGTAAGCAAGTCTCTTTCCTTTGGAGTTTTCCAATTGGTAGGGGAAATCATGGGCAAAGCCAAGAGTTCTGGGCTTGAAGACTAATTTTCCTTCAAAATTACGAACAATGGCAGTGGCAGGTCTGATTTTTGGCGGATCCAGTTTAAGCTCGCTTGGATCTGGTTTCACTTGCTGAGTTTCCAGCGGATCCAATTCACCAATTCTGCCGGATTGAGACTCTTCATTGTTAGAGCCAGATTGGGATGCTTCATCTCCGCTGGATGCGGTTGAAGGCTTAATGGGCTTTTCATTCCATTTTTCTCTGCCAACTACCACGGGTTCAACCTCCGGCGCACCGGCATTGAATGCTTGGCCCAGACTGGGCGATTCGTTTGGTGTGGGTTGTCCTAAAGCCGATGAAGAACCAAAGATAGCAACCGTCACTAACAAGTGATGAAATTGAAATGATTTAATGTTAGATCCCATGGTTTGAATTTAGGAAATTTATTTAGGGAAGAGCAATTCTATTTCGGAGTCTTTTAATTCCCGATAAGTTCCCAACGGTAATTTACCAATTCGTAAGCCACCGATCGCTACCCGGCGGAGTTTTTTTACACGGTACCTATATCGTCCGAGGCAGCGGCGTATTTCCCTTTTTTTTCCGTGCCCCATCGAAATTTCCAACTTGGTGGAACCCACAGGATTTCCATTTTTGGAACGAATTTCATCCAGTCGTAAAAATTCTCCCTCATCTTCAAATCCATCAAGCATGCCCCGGAAGGCTTCCTGCTCCAAAGGTTTATGGATTTCCACCTGATATTTTTTCCTGATTTGATGGGATGGATGAGTCAATCGGTGAGCCAGATTCCCATCATTGGTAAGGATGACCAATCCCTCGCTATCCACATCCAACCGACCCGCACAGAATAAACGGGTGTTTCGATGCCTGGCTTCCAGAAGTTCAAAAACCAGGCGATCTGCATGGGGGTCATCATTGGAGCAAGTGAAGCCTTTTGGTTTGTTGGCCAAAAAGATCATCTTCTTGGCTTCTTTGTACTGAACTCTTTTATTGCCGACTTTGATCACATCTGCCTCAGGGTTAATCCTCATACCAAGCGAAGCAATCTCTCCATTTACCGTGACTTCACCGTTTTGAATCTTTTGTTCACCTGCCCGGCGGGAGCATAATCCAGAATCAGCCAAAAACTTTTGCAGTTTTGGATTCGCTTGAACCGATGTGGGAAATTGTGACTTAGCTTTAGCCATGAAATAAAAGTTGAGGTTGCGTATTGTTCAGGAATCCATCATTTATCGGAAACAGTCAACAACAGGGATGGGAACCTGAAAAATTTTTCATGAGCGAAGAAACAGATAGAACAAGAGTTGCGGTGGTTACCGGAGCGGGTCGCGGTATCGGTCGTGGTATTGCTGAATCTTTAGCCCGTGATGGGCTCCATGTAATTTGCGTGAGCAAATCTGAATCATCCTGTGGGGCTGCTGCACAAGCTATTCAGGATTCCGGTGGAAAGGCAGATGCTTTGGCCGTTGATGTATCCTCCGGGGAAGAAATTCGTAAGGCTTGTGAAGCATTGCTCGAAAAGCACGAATGCGTCGATGTTTTGGTCAACAATGCCGGAATTACCCGTGATAATCTTTTATTCCGCATGGAAGAAGATGACTGGAATGCAGTCATTAATACCAACCTCACCAGCTGCTTTCATTGGATTAAGGCATTGGGCCGTCCCATGACCCGTAAGAGGTGGGGAAGAATTGTCAATGTTGCTTCCGTGGTTGGTCTTACCGGCAATGCCGGACAGGCAAATTATTCAGCCGCCAAGGCAGGAATGATTGGTCTTACTAAAAGCTTGGCCCGTGAATTTGCCGCCCGCTCTGTTACCGTCAATGCGATTGCTCCCGGTTTTATCGATACCGATATGACCTCCGAGCTCGATGAGAGGGTCAAAGAAGGTGCTCTTAGCACCATCCCACTAAAACGATTTGGCCAGGTTTCTGACATCGCAGAAATGGCAGCCTACCTATGTTCTGACAAAGCCTCCTACATCACCGGACAAGTTTTTACGGTTGACGGCGGGATGGTGATGTGAAGAAGAGATTTCTTATATTAACCTAACCAAACTTAAATATTATGTCCGACAATAACGCCGATCGCGTAAAGAAAATTATCGTTAGCCAGCTCAATGTAAGTGAAGAGCAAGTTACTCCGGAGGCCAGCTTTATTGATGACCTTGGAGCCGACTCTCTCGACCAAGTGGAATTGGTTATGGCATTGGAAGAAGAATTCGGTACTGAAATACCTGAGGAAGAGGCAGAAAAGCTTCAGACTGTTGGTTCAGTGATCGAGTATGTTGAGAAGAATCTCTCCTGATTTTTCCTTTTCTATCGTTCGGTTTTAGCGGACGAAATTCTTTCCTCTTCGTACCATGACCCGTGTAGTAGTTACAGGAATGGGGGTACAGACCTCCATCGGCAGTGATATTGATAGTTACTGGTCCAGTTT
>JAYPZT010000028.1:0-11363 GCA_038136415.1 Opitutales bacterium | reverse complement strand
TAACGCTTGGACCTAAGGGTCGTAATGTATTGATCGACAAAAAGTTCGGTTCTCCCACAGTCACCAAGGATGGTGTAACTGTTGCCAAGGAAATCGAACTTGAGGATCCCTATGAAAACATGGGTGCTCAAATGGTTCGTGAGGTAGCTTCAAAAACATCTGATGCTGCTGGAGACGGAACAACTACAGCTACAGTTTTGGCTCAAGCGGTTTATCGTGAAGGTCTGAAGAATGTTGCAGCAGGTGCTAATCCTGTATACTTGAAACGTGGAATCGACAAAGCTGTTGAAGCTGGAGTCGCCAAACTGCTCCGCGACAGCAAGAAGGTGTCCGACCGCGAAGAAGTTCGTCAGGTTGCAACTGTTTCTGCAAACTGGGACGGCGAAATTGGTGAAATCATCGCTGATGCTATGGACAAAGTTGGCAAAGATGGAACTATCACCGTTGAAGAAGCTAAGAGTATCGAAACAACTCTCGATGTTGTTGAAGGTATGCAGTTTGATAAAGGTTATTTAAGTCCATATTTCTGCACCAACAATGAAACCATGGAAGCAGCCCTTGAAGACTGCTATGTATTGATTCACGAGAAAAAAATCAGTGCATTGAATGATCTTCTTCCTCTGCTTCAACTCGTTTCCAAGCAAGGTAAGCCACTGCTTATCATCGCTGAAGATGTTGAAGGTGAAGCTTTGGCTGCTCTCGTTGTTAATAAACTCCGCGGAACCCTCAATGCATGTGCAGTCAAGGCTCCTGGTTTCGGTGACCGTCGTAAAGAAATGCTTCGCGATATCGCTGTTCTTACCGGAGGTCGTTGTTTGACTGAAGATCTTGGTATCAAGTTGGAAAATGTACAACTTGCCGATCTTGGTCGTGCGAAGAGAATCTCTGTAGACAAAGAAAATACTGTCATCGTGGAAGGTGCAGGCAAAGCTGTAGACATCCAGGGTCGTGTGAAGCAAATTCGTCGTCAAATCGAAGAAACCACTTCCGATTACGACCGTGAAAAACTCCAAGAGCGCTTGGCTAAGCTTGCTGGTGGTGTTGCTGTTATCAATGTTGGTGCTGCTACAGAACCAGAAATGAAGGAAAAGAAAGCCCGTGTTGAGGATGCTTTACATGCTACTCGTGCTGCTGTGGAAGAAGGTATTCTCCCAGGTGGTGGAGTTGCTCTTCTTCGTGCAGCAAATGCAATCGAAAAGGCTGCTGCTGCTCTCGAGGGTGATGAGCAAATCGGTGCAGGTATTGTTCGTCGTGCTATCGAAGCTCCCCTTCGTAAGCTGTGTGACAATGCCGGTGTTGAAGGATCACTTGTTGTTCAGCAGGTCTTGAAATCAAAATCCAGCATGGGATACAATGTTGCTACCGACACTCATGAGGATTTGATTAAGGCTGGTGTTGTAGACCCAACTAAGGTTACTCGTACTGCTTTACAAAATGCAGGATCAGTATCCGGTCTGCTTTTGACCACAGATTGTATGATCACTGACCTTCCTGAGAAGGAAGCACCTGCACCAGCAGGTCATGGTCATGATCATGGCATGATGTAAGAACATATTTCTTACTTACTTTTGAAAAGGCGTTCTCCTCGGAGAGCGCCTTTTCTTTTGTAGAAAACAAAGAGTAGTTAAGCTGAAGAGTCTTAAAACTTAAAAAATTTTAAAGCTATGCACTTAATTCAACAGAATTTGTGCTTTTAGAATATCTTTCCGACTGCTCATCAGCATGATATGAAGATCGGACAAGAGGGCCAGACTCTACAACTTCAATTCCCAGTTCATGCGCCTCTTTCTTCCATGATTCAAACTCTTCAGGGGTAACCCAGCGGTCAATGGGTGCATATTCGCTACTTGGTTGCAAGTATTGGCCAAGCGTTAGTACATTTAATCCGATTGATGCCAAATCTTTGAGGGCTTGTCGAATTTCGTTCTCCTTTTCCCCGAGCCCGAGCATGATACCTGATTTGATGGGGAATCC
This sequence comes from Opitutales bacterium, assembly GCA_038136415.1. Classification (GTDB taxonomy): domain Bacteria; phylum Verrucomicrobiota; class Verrucomicrobiia; order Opitutales; family Seribacteraceae; genus Chordibacter. The sequence continues at coordinate 9,389 of JAYPZT010000028.1, read as the reverse complement.
CAAATTTTTTGCGTGTGAGAGCACATCCAAGCTACGCTGATAATGAGCCGATTTTCGGATGGGGCGTTGGAGTCGTTCAACCGTCTCTAAATTATGATTGAAAATATCTGGTTTTGCATCGAGTACGATTTCAAGGTTCTCGAAATTTCCCTTAAAATCAGGCACAAGCACTTCGATCGCAGTATTTGGATTGCGATGGCGAACCGCTCGTATGGTGGCGGCCCATACCTTGGCACCACCATCAGGTAAGTCGTCTCTGGCCACTGAAGTTAATACACAGTGTTTTAAACCCATTTTGGCCACAGCATCCGCCACCCTTGGGGGTTCAGCGAGATCTAATTCTGTGGGTTTTCCAGTTTGAACGGCACAAAATGAACAGGCACGGGTGCATATATTTCCCAAAATCATCAATGTCGCTGTCCCGCGAGACCAACATTCTCCCATGTTTGGGCACTGCGCACTTTGACAAACAGTATGCAGTTGATTGTCGTCCACCAAATTTCTAACCCGTCCGTATTCAGGCCCCGATGGTAATTTTGCCCGTAACCATTTTGGCTTTTGGGATCTTTTTTTTGTATCAGTCACGAGTCTTTCTTTGCCTTTGATTGGCCAACGGTCTGCGTATAAGAGTCAGCAGAACTATCTTTTTCAAAAATTGAAAATCCATTCTTAACGAGGTTGTCGTGAGACAAAATTTTGGATTCATGTCCGGAGGAGTGCTTCAAGGTAAGAGAGGGGGAATGCATCACTCTTTTAATAGGTTCTCCGGTGACTGGGTGTTGATCTAGAGCTTTGTCGCCAATTGCTTGTTCAATTTCAATGAGCTCAGGTGTAGTTTTTCCATTGAGAACTACATATTGAAAAACTGGCATCGGTGAATTAAGCAGTCTTTTGTTTCTTTGGCGGAAATTCAAACCCAATGGATCCGTTGGATTTGAGAATCAAATTTGCATCAAACCTTCTTTTCGTTCTACGTGAAATGAATCCCTTGATCAGTCCGGTTTTTTTCTCAGTAACCAACTTTTTAAGTTCGTCCAAGGGGATTTCCTTATCAAGTAGTTTTCTGGTTATACGAAAATTACATTTTCCCTCGTCAGCAACTCTTTTGTTGTTTGTACAAATAAAGGAGAGATCAGTTTGATGAATAGAACCTGAACATAATGGACATTCAGCAACTGCAGGAGCAGTTTTGATCATATCTTTTTCAACAGATTCCTCTTGGTCATTTTTGGAACTATCAAAAAGAAATGTGATTTTATATTCATCGTCCATCTGCAACATCGCGGAGAATCTTTGTCCAGTTTTTGAGATAAAATCATCCAATGGACCTACTCTTTTTTGGCTGATTAATGTACCAACTTCTTCAGCAGTTAATCTTCTTCCGGCAATATTTTTGGAAACCTTGAAGTCACCGGCTTGGTTTTGATAGCTATTTAAGCCTTCGTACAACAAATCTCCGTTGATGGGAGACTTTAGTTCGGTTTCTCTTAAGACGACTTTGGAATCGTCAAAATTTGTGGTTTTTTCGACAAAGTCACGAGTAAGAGAGGAAATCTCAGACATAAATGCTTTTCTCGACATTTTGCCTTCTTCAATCATCCGCAGTTTTTGCTCCCATTCACCAGTCATCGCTGGACTTGTCAGAACTTCAACACCGGAGGCGTGTAGAAACTGAAATAAATCTTCAGCCTTTAGTGAGGGGAATAATTCCGTTCCTTCCCTTCGAAGATACTTTTCCTTGATTAAGTGCTCGATAGTGGAGGCACGGGTTGCTGGAGTGCCCAAACCCTTTTCCTTAAGTGCCTCAGCTAGGTCTTCATCATCCACTAACTTACCTGCTCCCTCCATAGCAGATAATAATGTTGCTTCCGTGTAACGGGGGGGAGGGTTTGTTTGGTCGGAAATTAACTCAGAGTCCAGATACTTTGCCTGTTCCTCCCCGTTAAGGGCAGGAATCGAATTTTCCGGGTTGTTATCTCTACCGTAAATAGAAAGCCACGAAGGAATGACCAGGATTTTGCCTTCAGTTTTGAAGTTGTGGTCATTTATTTTGGTAATTCTCGTGGTAACATCCCATTCTGCAGGTGGGTAAAAAACAGCAATGAACCTTTTGACAATTAGGTTGTAAATTTTTTGCTCATTTGCATCCAAACCCTTCGGTGCAGTGGAGGTGGGGATGATAGCAAAGTGATCAGTGATTTGCTTATTGTTGAAGACTCTTTTGTCATTCGGGTTAACCCAGTTTTCATTTAGGGCTTTCTGTGCGAAAGGTTGAAGATCCCCACTAACTCTTTGCAATAAGTCCTTGCAAGTATCGACATAATCTTCCGGCAGAGCTTTGGAATCTGTTCGGGGATAGGTGGTAACCTTATGTTTTTCGTAGAGGGCTTGAGCAATTTGAAGAGTACGACTAGCGGGAAGACTATGCAAACGATTCGCTTCTCTTTGCAGTGTGGTTAGATCGTAGAGTCTTTGAGAACTTTGCTTGGATCGCTTTTTCGTTTCAGATACTGAACAGAAACTGGCTTGTTCAACAATTTGTAGAATAGATTTAGCCTCATCTTCATCCCAAATGCGGTCAATTCTGTCCCGGTCATTGGACGGATCCTTCTTGAAGTCAGGCTTTTGGAAAACTCCCTGATAAGTACCGTTTGATACTTCAAAGTCTGCCCGTACGGTGTAGTAAGTTTGGGGCTTGAAATCTTGAATTTCGTGTTCTCTTTCGATGACTAAGGAGAGGGTAGGGGTTTGTACACGACCAACCGTGGAAACTTGTCTGCTGCTTGCTTTGTTTCTTTTTATGGTAACTGCACGGGTGCCGTTTATACCAATCAGCCAATCGGATTCTGATCTGCATCTGGCGGCATCAAGTAATGGTTGCATATCTTCAGCTTCTCTCAATTCCGCGAAAGAATTTTTGATCGATTGGTCCGTCATGGACAGAAGCCACAGTCTCTTGATGCTTAGTTTAGAACCCGATAATTCATGGATGTAATTGAAAATGAGTTCCCCTTCTCGTCCGGCATCGCAGGCATTGATTACATACTCAATATCTTTTCGCTTGAGCTGCTTTTTGAGGCTTTGAAATTTTTTCTTAGCAATGGGAACAGGTTTTAATTTAAATTCCTCAGGGATGATCGGAAGGTTGGCAATTTTCCACGACTTTAATTTCTTGTCGAAATCATCTGGCATAAAAAGCTCGACCAAGTGTCCCACCGCACTGTCGATTACCCACTCGTCATTTTCGAAGTGATCTTCTTTCTTGGGAACTTTTCCCAGGACGCGTGCGAGATCTCGCGCAACACTTGGTTTCTCCGCCAAAACAAGTTTCTTCATCTGATCAATTTATAGTTAGATAGAGTGAGTAATTTCGAAATCTTATGGAATGAATCGTGGTAAGATTTCACTCATTGAATCGAGTAAGGTGGTCATGGATTCAACCGTTTCATTTCCCATGTTGGAGACTCTAAAGGTTTTACCTTTAAGTTTCCCGTAACCTCCATCGATCGCTAGTTTTTTCTCAGTCTTGAGTGCTTTGACAAAGCCAGCTAAGTCGATTTCAAGATTGTTGCGGGCACAGGTTAGAGACTTCGAGGCAAACTGTTTTTCGGGAAGCAGTTCAAATCCATTTTTTTGAAGCCACTGGTGAACCAAATCATTCAGTTCGGCATGTCGTGAATGTCTCTGTTCCACTCCTTCCTCGAAGATTTTATCGAGGGTGTATTTTAAGCCGTGAATTTGAGGAATGGCAGGAGTGCTGGGAGTCATGCCTTTTTCGTGATTTTTAAGAAATTCGATAAAATCAAAGTAATAACCACGGCCCTCGATCGATTCAGCCCGGGCAAAGGCTCGCTCAGATACAGTCAGCAGTGCTAGACCAGGAGGCAAAGCGAGTGCCTTCTGAGACCCGGTAAGAATTACATCAATACCCCATTCGTCCTTCGGAATTGGAACTACAGAAAAGGAACTTACTGTATCAATGACCGAGATAACATCTGGATACTTAGAAAGAACCTTCATGATATCCTCAAGGGGGTTCATCATTCCACAGGAGGTTTCGTTGTGAACCAAGGTTACAAGATCGTATTCTCCGGAAGATAGTTTTTGGTCAAGCAGTACGGGATCAATATGAGAACCCCATTCTACTTCAAGACCGTCGGCTTCTTTTCCGCATCTTCTGGCAACATCCAACCATTTATCCGAGAAAGCACCGCACATACAGCAAAGGGTCTTCTTTGCACACAAGTTTCGCACAGCACCTTCCATGACTCCCCATGCACTCGAGGTTGAGAGAAAAACAGGGTCTTTGGTCTGAAACAACTGCTGAAGCTGTGGCTGGCATGACATGTAAAGGTCAACGAAGTCAGGACTCCTGTGACCCATCACGCGGGTGGACATGGCTTGATAAGCCTCAGGAGAAACATCAACGGGTCCAGGTATATGTAATTTGTAATCAATCATGTGGAAGAAATGCCAGATGGTATCATTTGGTGAGACAAGTTTTGACTTCCTACTAAAACCAATCGAGGTTCCCAAACGGACGCCTCTTCGGGATTTAGGTTTACGAAGGTAAGAATAACTAAAAGATCGCCCGCTTTACCTTTGTGAGCGGCTGCTCCATTAAGGGAGATTTCTCCTGATCCTCTCTCTGCGGGAATGCAATAAGTCTCAAACCTCTCCCCGTTGGTTATGTTTCCAACAAGAATTTTTTCGTGGTGTAGAAAACCTGCAGCATCAAGCAGATTTTGATCAATAGATAGGCTGCCCGAATAATCAGGGTGAACCGCAGTGACTGTGGCACGATGGAGCTTCGATTTCAGTAAAGTGATTTGCATGAGCAATCTGAAAAAAAAGATATATTTAAATACTTTGTCTTTCGAAAAGTCAACGGAGCAAAGGATGCAAAAATCTTAATTCGGATTGAAAACTAGCCCTAAATAACTTGTTATTGTTTGTTAATGATTGCGGGCAACTCTTCTTATTTAAAGAGACGATGGAACGATTTTGAAAGTTTTGTCGAAGGTGTGCTTTACGACAGGGATTTATCAATTTCCGCTAGATTGTTTGGGCTCTTTTTGAATCCGTTTTCTTATCTTTTCAGACTAATTGTTTGGATTCGGTCTTTCCTTTATGAAAGCAATATCTTTCTAAAGAGGGAAAGATTAAACGCTCTGGTAATCGTAGTTGGCAATTTAACCATGGGAGGAACAGGCAAAACCCCGGTTGTTGAGAGATTGGCCAAGGAGCTCCAAGGTCAGGGGAGAAAAGTTGCCGTGCTTAGTCGTGGATACAAAAGCAAAGAAGATGAAAAGAAAGGCTTAAAAAAATTATTTCAAGGAAAGGATTCTGGGAAGAGTTCCCCAAAAGTTGTAAGCGATGGGGAAAAGGTGCTTTTGGATTCTGAAGAAGCTGGAGATGAGCCTTTCATGCTAGCCAACAATCTACCGGGTGTGGTCGTTGTGATTGATAAGAATAGGGTTGATGCCGGAAAAATAGCGATCGAACAATATGGAGTTGATGCTCTAATTCTGGACGACGGTTTTCAGTATCTTGCGATGAAAGCAGATATGAATCTGCTACTTGTCGACCAAATGAACCCCTTTGGTAACCGTAAGCTAATCCCCAGAGGAATCCTGCGGGAACCAGTGAACAGTCTTTCCCGGGCGACGAATGTTCTCATCACCAAATCGGAAATTGAGCCGCAACTCGAACTCTTGGAAACGATCCGGAAATACAACAAAAATGCGGAAATTATCCGCTGTGCACACAAACCGAAGTTTTTTCGCGAAGTAAACGGTAATGATACTCAAAATATCCGTTATCTTTTTGAACATTATGTTGGAGTTTTTTGCGGAATTGCTTCACCTCGGGGGTTCGAAAATTTAGTCCATCAGATTTCAGGTGAATTAAGGTTTAAAAAGAGATTCTTAGATCATCATAAGTACACTTCAGATGAGCTCGAAAGGCTTTTTCAAAGAGCCAAAAATTCGGGCGTTGAGGTAATGATAACAACCGAGAAAGATGCGGTCAGAATACCTCCTGACTTTAAACCCCCAATCCCATTTTATTATGTTCGAATGGAAATCGAGATAGTGGAAGGTTACGAAGACTTCAACGAAGCCGTGAGAAATTATTGCAGGATTTTTCCCGTAGATTCTGTAGCTGAAGTGAACGCCGCTGCCTAATAAAATACTAAGCGAAACTAATAACTGTTTCGACCAGCTCTTCCATACACTCGATTTTGGCATTAGGTCTGATCCCATGCCCTAAATTCATGATATGTGCAGGGTCTTCCTTTAGTGATTCCAAGATTTTGAGGGTTTCAGTCCGGACATTTTCAGGGTTGCTGGACATAATTTCTGGGTCCAAATTGCCTTGCAAAACCAATGGGGTGGGCAGCATTTTTCTAATTTCTGCAAGATCGACACCATGATGTACTCCAAGTGCCTGCGGTTTAACTTTGGAGATTTCAGTCAACCCTTTGGCCTTGGTATTTGCATAAACGATGATGGGTAAATCAACAGGACTTAAGTCTATTAGCTTAGCAATCCATTTTAGGGATAATTCCCACATTTGGTCTTCTGGACAAATATTCAACCAGCTGTCAAAGATTTGCAAGGCATCCACCCCACACTTTGCCTGCATCGCCAGGTAGTCTGCCAAGGCATAAGTGATTTTTTCCAATAATAAATGAAAGGATACGGGATTTTCATCTGCCCATTTTAAGGCTTTGGGGAAACCTTCTGCAGAGCCGCCTTCAATCATGTAACAAGCTAATGTCCATGGAGATCCACAAAACCCAAGAAGAGCTTTCTCATTACCCAGTTCTGCTCGAAGCAACTTAAGAGTTTCCTCCACATAAGACAGGTTTTCACCAACACTTTTTTCGTCGAGATTGGCAATGTCCTGCTCATTCTCGAGCTTATGAGTCATTTCAATGCCTCCCGTAGGGCGGAATGAATATTCCTGGCCCATGGCCTCTGGAATGACAAGAATATCAGAGAACATAATAGCTGCGTCCAAGGAAAATCTGCGTAGCGGTTGTAGGGTCACTTCCACGGCAAGTTCAGGTGTGCGAACCATCTCCACAAAGGTATATTTTTCTTTCAGAGCTCGATATTCAGGCAGATACCTACCTGCTTGCCTCATAACCCAAATTGGAGGTCTGCCAGAGTAATTTTGTCCGCAGATGGTCTTTTGAAAAAGGTTTCTTCCGTTCATGATTCTTCCCCTAACCAATCACATGGTTTAAGGTAGGTTGAGTAAAGTTTCTCTTCGGCTGAATCTTTTTCGGGATGCCAATTGTATTTCCAGGATACTTCTGGTGGCATCGACATCAGAATCGATTCTATTCTACCGGCTGATTGTAATCCAAATAAAGTTCCCCGGTCATACACCAAATTAAATTCTGCGTAGCGCCCGCGACGATATTTCTGAAAATCTTTCTCTTTATCACCAAAGGAATGATGCATTCTTTTTCTAAAAATTTCGAAGTATGCATTGCAGAAAGTTTCTCCTACTGAGCGAGCGAAATTTAGAGAATTCTCAAATCCACCTAATTTAAAATCATCAAAAAATATTCCTCCAACTCCGCGGGTTTCCTTTCGGTGCGGAAGATAAAAATATTCATCACACCATTTTTTGAACTTTGGATACAATTCTTCACCAAAATTAAGGCATGTGGATCGGGCAGATTTATGCCAGGAGATCACATCCTCATGAAATGGATAATAAGGGGTTAAATCAAACCCTCCTCCAAACCACCAGGCTGTTGGTTCTTCAGCGGATCCAACCTGAAAATACCTAACATTTGCATGACTGGTCGGAATATAGGGATTATGAGGATGAAAAACCACAGACACTCCAATAGCCCGAAATGGAAGACCATTAAGCTCCGGTCTTTCTAGGGTGGCAGTAGGTGGCAATTGTGACCCACTTACATCCGAAAAATTAACCCCACCTTTTTCCAAAAACTTGCCATCAGAGAAAACCCGGGTGATCCCACCACCACCTTCTTCCCGGTTCCACTCGTCTTTAATTTCATGACAAGAAGGATCAATAAGAAGAAGTTCATTACCAATTTGGCTCTGTAATTTGAGAAAAGCATCTTTGGCATTCTCAGCATATGCTAAATCACTCACTGAGAAGAACTGAGGGGTTTGGGAAAGTAGTTAGAGAGTCGTATCGACTTTTATTCTTCCTCTTCTTCCTCAAGAGGACGGTTAAAGGACTCCTTAGCTTCAGAAAGATCATCACAAATTGCCCAATTCTCACATCCATCCAAGTTATTCCAAACCTCTGATTCTTCGCCAACCGCAATGATAGCACCACGCATGGGTAGTTTCATATCTTCAATTTTTTCGGCAAACTCGGAAACGATTTCGATGGCTTCCTCTTCAACATCCTCGAGTGCGGAAACATCAATGATTAATTTTAATATACCCTCATTGATGGTGTTGCGGATTCTTAAGTCCATGTTCTCCTTGATATCATTGATCACGAAGGGGGAAAGAACGCTTGGAAGTGTAAAGAGGAGGAAATCATCCACAAATTTGAAGTATCGTGCCGAAGAGTCCAAATTCATCGCCTTATACATCACCGCCTCCGTTTTATTGGCGTCAAATGGTTTGGATATTGAATCGGCAAATCCCGCATCAATCGCTTTTTTCTGAGCAGTTTCGTCTCCTTGCACAATCATTGCAATTACTGGAGTCTTGAGAACCTTGTGGTTGGTTTTAAGCTTTCTTCGGAGCTCAACTGCAGAATTCCCAGGCAAAGCCATACTGATCAGGATAGCAGAAAAGGAATTGTGCTCACAGGCTTTGAGGGCTGCATCTTCGTTGTCGGCACCTTCCACGCTCCATTCATTTTTGGAAAACATTTCTCCAAGTTGCTGAATGATGTTGGGCTTATCATCTACCACCAAAATTTGGATGGATTCTGATGAACTTTCCGATGGTTGCTCCGAATTGGCCTTTTTGAAGATCTCATTTTCGGAATCACCTCGGGTCGCAATTTTATTCATGCGGTAGAGACGGCGCCCAAGTGTACGGATTAATTTAATCGCGACGCGGGGGTTTTTCGCAACGATGTCCGCGATACTTTCTTCCACATGTCTGACCGTTGATGGAGTTTTTGCCCGAATGGAAGCATCGCGTTTCATTCCCAAAATTTCGCTAAGTTCACCAAAGATCGCACCTTTCATATCGATCTCACTTAAAACACGGTTGTCCCGAATGACTTCTAAAGTGCCGCTTTCTAAAATACAAAATCCCTTGCCCAGTTCGCCTTCTGGCAAGACGACTTCCCCCTCTTTATACTCTTGAAGTTTGATCATTAGAAGATGATCATATTTGGGCAAAAATCTCTGATAATCAATGATATTATAG
>JAYPZT010000027.1:0-11414 GCA_038136415.1 Opitutales bacterium | reverse complement strand
CCTGAGATCAGGGATTTGTGACGAAAGTCTTCCCGGGCATGAATATTGGAAAGGTGGACCTCGACAGTTTTCAGACCGGATGCAACGATGGCGTCGCGAAGGGCAACACTGGTATGGGTGAATCCACCGGGGTTTATGATAAGACCATCAAAACCAGCATCCGCCCAGCTATGGATTTGATCAATAATGGCACCTTCATGATTGGATTGAAAAGCATGCACTTCACATCCAATTTTTTGTCCCTGCGCACTGGTTTCCTCCACAATTTGCTCCAGAGTCTGGGAACCGTAAATTTCAGGTTCCCTTTTGCCAAGGCGGTCTAAGTTCGGTCCGTTTAAAAGTCCAATTTTTTTCATTTTTTCTAATCAAATCCTAATCTATATAGATTCGCAACCTAGGAAGTGATAATCAAAGAGGGCAGTGGGTTTCGATGAATTCGTAGTCCAGGTTATACTGTTGGGCAATTTCCCGGGCCAATGAATCCACCCCAAATTTTTCCGTTTCGTAATGCCCACAGGCATACAGATTAAGTTCAAGTTCCTGAGCCATATTGAAATGATGCTGCTTCAGTTCCCCCGTGATCAGGGTATCGGCACCGGCTGGAAGGATCTGATCGACCGCACTTTGTCCGGAGCCGGTAAGGATGGCGATTTTTTCAGGCTTGCCCATACCAAACTCCATTGCCTGAAAACCACGGGGAAATAAGTCAGTCAGCCGGTCCACCAATTCATTCCGGTCATACGAACTGGTGGTGATGAGTCCAATATCGGTGCCCTGATAGGGGAGGAAAGTACTGTTTGGTTCGAGGCCCAGCTTAGAGGCCAAAAGTGCATTATTGCCAATTTCCGGGTGACAATCGAGGGGCAGATGGGAACTGTAAACCGCCAGATTATTATCCAGGCAAAGTTTGATTTTTTCATAGTTTGACCCAGTGATTGGAGTGGGTGGTGTCCAGAATAAACCATGATGACAGATGAGCAGATCGACTCCTTTTTCGATAGCCATACGGAAAGGAACCAGTCCAGCATCGACAGCTGCACCAACCTTGGTAATTTCTCCCCTGTTTTCAATTTGCAGCCCGTTCCATGACCCAGGGAAATCAGGAATGTTTTCCTTATTTACCCGGGTGTCGCAAAAGACGACCACTTCATTCAAATCGACCATGAACCCAAGATTAAAGGGGGAAAAACTGCGGGCGAGGAAAAAGTTTTTGTTGCACTGATCTGGGTATCCTATACTTTGTTTCCTTTTGTAGCAGGGTGGAGCAGTCTGGTAGCTCGTCAGGCTCATAACCTGAAGGTCGTAGGTTCAAATCCTACCCCTGCTCCCAATCTTACATTAATCAACAACCTTAACCTAAAAGAAAACTATTTCTCCCTTCTTCGTTCAGAAGGGCTTTGAACACTCCAAGATTATGAACGTTTCTGTAAAAGACCTCCTCGATGCCGGAGTCCATTTTGGGCATCAAATCCGTAGATGGAATCCTAAATCCAAGCCATTTGTTTATGATAACAGACATGGCATTTCCATCATCAATCTCGAGAAGACTTATGATTTACTTGAGCAGGCTGCGAAAGCAATTGAGGAAATTGTTGCCTCGGGTAAACAGGTCTTATTGGTAGGCACCAAAAGACAGGCCACAGAGCCAATTCGTGAATTAGCTGGTGCCACTAACATGCCTTTCTGTGTAAACCGCTGGATGGGTGGCACACTGACCAATCATGAAACCGTTTCTGCCAGTATCGCAAAATACAAAAAATTCCTCCGCATGGAGGAAGATGGCAGTCTTGATAAAATGCATGGCAAGGAAAGTGCAGCGATCAAGAGACAAATGGCCCGCATGCATCGTGACTTTGAAGGATTGCTGAACTTGCAGGGACTTCCTGGTGCGGTATTTCTTATTGATTCGAAAAATGAAGAGATTGCAGTGGCTGAAGCCAATCGTCTGAAAATTCCGGTGATTGCATTAGTCGATAGTAATTCCGATCCATCCGTACTTTCCCACCCAATTCCTGGGAATGATGACTCCACTAAATCTATCCGCATCATCGTGGATGTGATTTTGGACGCGATTCAGACTGGGCTTTCCAATCGTGTGCAGGCTCCTACGAAGCGTAAGGATATCACCCCTGTCGCCCAAGAGCCCGATTTCCTTGAAAACGAAGACGAGCCAGAAGTGACTCTTCCTGAAGGTTACGACGAGATGGATTTCGATGACCGTAAAAAACAGGATGATTCTGAAGTTGAAGCAGAGGCTGCCGAAGCTAAGGAAGAACCTAAAGCCAGTGAAGCAGCACCTTCCGAAGGGGAAGAAAATGCGGAGCAAGAAGCTGTAGCCACCAAGGAATAATTTTTTATCAACTCATAAACATCATTTAACAATGTCTACCATCACCAAAGATGCCGTAATGACCCTCCGCGAAAGAACCGGAGCTGGTTTGATTGATTGTAAACGTGCCCTTACTGACAGTAATGGGGATATGGAAGAAGCTGTTTCCATACTTCGTAAAAAAGGGGTTGCCTCAGCGGCCAAAAAAGCTGGCAGAAGTGCCAGCGAAGGAATTATTGCTCAATCCATTTCTGCCGATAATTCCAAGGGTATTTTGGTGGAAGTGAATTGTGAGACAGATTTTGTTGCCAAGAATGATGACTTTGTTGATTTCTCCAATTCTGTTGCTGCTGAGTTACTCGGTAATCCATCTGCGGATTTGGAAGAAAAAAGAACCGCTCAAATTGCTAAAATTGGTGAAAATATTCAGATTTCCAGATCTGAATCACTCGCTCCAGAAGGTTCTGGCATTGTTCAATCCTACATTCATACCGGAGGTAAAGTTGCCGTGCTGATTTCTATTGGTGCAGAAGGAGATGTTTCCGGGCAGGAAAATGCCTTGGTTATGGCTAAAGATCTTTGTATGCACATTGCTGCGGCATCCCCAATTTGTGTCTCCCGCGACGAAGTTCCATCCGAACTAGTTGAGAAGGAAACAGAGATCGCCAAGGCACAAGCCGAAGGAAAGCCTCCCCAAGCGATTGAGAAAATTGTTACAGGTAAGCTCGAGAAGTATTTCGCTGGGTCATGTCTATTGGAGCAACCCTTTGTCAAAAACCCTGACCAATCCGTGAAAGAATTGGTCGAGGCTACCTCCAAAGAAATTGGCACTAATTTGAAAGTTGAAAAATTTATCCGCTTTCAGGTTGGTGAAAATGCATAATTGATTTCCTTTTACGCCTCCTGGCGTAGCAAATAGGGCTCAATAAGCTTCTTCTTAGGGAAGGGGCGAAAAGTTCTTCTTAGGTGTTAAATACCCAAGTGGCAATGCATGCTCCTAAATACAGCAGGAGTAAGATAACTCCCTGAGTTTTACCCAGGACTTTTCCTTTTAACCAGTAGAGAAAAAGGGCGGTAATCAGAAGAAGCGAAAGGTAATCCACCCAAGGCGAAGGTGACTGGTTGCCCACGGGTCCTATTACCCCAGCAACCCCTCCAATCAGGGCTATGTTGAATAAATTGGATCCGAGAATATTTCCTAAAAGCATGGCGGTTCTTTGTTTCCGTACCAAGCTGATTGATGCGGAAAGTTCGGGCAGGCTGGTCCCAAGTGCAAGCAAAGTAAATCCAATCAGTTCCTCTGGCACACCAGCGATTTCTGCAACATTCTTAGCACCGTAAACCAGGGATTCGGAGCCCATCCATAGCATGACAGTGGCAAGGGCAAGCATGACGATTGAAAATGGCAGATTGCCGGCTTCACCCTTGCTGTCACTTACCTGATGATCCTTTCTGTCACTTTTACTTTTTGTGCTTAATGCATTTCGGGAAATCAAGACCAGATAAAGAAAGATAAAAAGCAAAAAAGTACTTCCCGAAAAAAGCCCGATTTCCTTTTGCGGATGAAAATGCAGAATCCCGCAAAAAATACAGGTGATGACACCCAAGCAAATTCTCTGCGACAGTGAAACTGTTCCGTTTGTATTTATGTTACCAATCAGGAGCGAGATACCCAAAATAAGTCCAATGTTGGCAATGTTGGAGCCGATGATATTTCCCAGAACCAGACCCGGAGCATCACTTCTGAGTGCAGAAATCGAGGTAAATAATTCAGGTGCGGATGTTGCAATGGATACAATGGTCAACCCAACGATAACTTGAGGAACCCCAAGAATCTCTGCGAGCTGGGAACTGTGTTCGCTTAGCCAGTCACCCCCTTTAATGAGAAAAAATAGACCTCCAGCAATGGCGAGGAGAAGCAGGCAGAGATACAGATTGTAGGAAGACCCTTCAAACCCACCGACCCAATTTTCTAGAACTTGATACATTATAAAAGGAGCCAAGGGTGATTGCCTCCACATTGATGGCAAGGAGATTCGGGAGTGAATCCCCATCCACCCTTGACTTGACGGCTTATTACTACATCTTTTTTCCCCTTGTGCTGACTGATTATTGAGATGACTGCCTCTGATAAATTAAAGGATACCCTAAACCTCCCCAAGACCAGCTTTCCCATGCGAGCCAATGCCGTGGAGAGAGAGCCAGCCAGAATGAGTCACTGGGAGAAGTCTGAACTTTATCAAAAAATGCAGGAAAAAAATCAGGGGAAAGAATCCTTTGTTTTGCATGATGGTCCTCCCTTCACCAATGGGGATGTGCATGTTGGCACGGCATTAAACAAAATTCTCAAAGATTCCATTTTGCGTTACAAGAATGCCCGTGGTTTTCGTACGCCTTACCTTCCGGGTTGGGATTGCCATGGACTACCGATTGAGCACAAGGTCACCAAAAAACTGCGTAACCAAAAAAAGGATTTTGATTCCGTTGAATTGAGGCAGCATTGCGAGGATTTCTCCAAGTCCTACATCGAGACCCAACGGGCTCAATTTAAAAGACTGGGGGTTTTGGCAGACTGGGAAAATGAATACCGTACCATGACTCCTGCTTACGAGGGTGAAATTCTTCGTACCTTTGCCGATTTTGTGGAACAGGGTCTGGTCTACCGCAGTAAGAAACCTGTTTATTGGTCAATACCCTGCCAAACTGCCTTGGCGGAAGCGGAAATCGAATACAAGGATCATGTGAGCCCATCGATTTTTGTACGCTTTCAGTTACAGGATGATGAATCCCAGTCCTATTTGGTCATTTGGACAACTACTCCCTGGACATTACCAGCCAACCTTGCGGTTGCAGTGCACCCCCGCGAATCGTACACGCAGGTGCAAACCAGGGGAGAGAATTACTGGATTGCGAGCCAGCGGGTAGAAGAATTTGCCAAGGAATGCGGATTTGAAGATTATACACTTGGGTCAAGTTGCACTGGGGCGGACCTGGCGGGCAAAGTTGCTCGGCATCCCTTTATTGATCGGGAGAGTAAAGTAGTTGCCGCAGAGTATGTCACCATGGATACGGGGACTGGTTGCGTCCATATTGCCCCAGGGCATGGTCTGGACGATTATCTGACCGGACTGGAACACGGGCTTGAAATTTACTGCCCTTTAAATGACGGGGGAAAATACTTGGATGACGGTCAGGTTCCCCAGTCGCTGGTAGGATTATCGGTTCTGGAAAAAGAAGACGGATCGAAAGCTAATCATGCGGTGCTTGAGATCCTCAGGTCCAATGGCTCATTGCTTGCTCAAAAAGACCACCATCACCAATATCCACACTGCTGGAGAAGTAAATCGCCAGTGATCTTCCGGGCGATGGACCAGTGGTTCGTCGGGTTGGATAAAGATGGGCTCCGCCAGCGTTGTATGAATGCGATTCAAGATGTTTCATTCACTCCGGATTGGGGAATGAAAAGAATACTTGGTTTTTTGGAGGCCCGCCCCGATTGGTGTATTTCGAGACAACGCTCCTGGGGGGTTCCCATTCCTGTTTTCTTCGATGAAGATGGAAATCCATTGCTTGATTCTGGGCTAATCAAATTTTTGGCAGATAAAATTTCCCAATTCGGTTGCAATCACTGGTTTTCTCAAACTGCAGAACAATTACTGGAAGGCTATGATCTGCCAGCAGAATGGTCTGGGAAGAAATTATCCAAGGGTCAGGATACCCTGGATGTCTGGATCGACTCTGGATGCAGTCACAGAGCTGTTTTGGAAAACAATGAACTTACTTCCTGGCCTGCGGACCTGTACCTTGAGGGAAGTGATCAGCACCGGGGTTGGTTCCAAAGTTCGTTATGGACGAGTATGGTGTCCCGCAACTCCGTTCCATATCGAAGAATTCTTACCCATGGATTTGTGGTCAATGGGGAAGGTAAGAAAATCTCCAAGAGTGATGGTAAGCCCCAAACCGCAGACTCATATGTAACCAAATACGGGGCAGATGTACTCAGGCTATGGGTATGCTCAGAAGATTTCAGAAGAGATATTCCCTTGTCCGATGAGATTCTCGATCAGGCAGTGAGAGCTTATCGTTCCTTGCGTAATTCCATTCGTTTTCAATTGGGGGCAATCAATGATTTTTCCCGGAGCGATCATTTTGTTCCTGTATCCGAGATGTCGATGATTGATCTTTGGGCGATAGGCAAAACCAATGAATTGATCCTGGAGGTTACCCAGTCCTGCGAAAAATATGAATTTCACCGGGCGATCCAGGCGATAAATCGTTTTTGCTCAGGGGTTCTTTCCTCCACTTATCACGATGTGATCAAGGATAGGCTTTACACCTTGCATGTGGATGACCCTCTCCGCCGTTCCACTCAATCTGCTATTCTGCTGATTTTCGAATCCTTGGTTAAATTGATTGGTCCATTTGCTCCCTTCATCGCCGATGAAGCATGGGCTTTTTCCCGTACTGGAGCAGATTATACCGAAGAGTTTCTTGCTCTAGAGGATTGGCCTGAGATCAACAAGGATGAATCTATCGAACAGGCTGTTGATATCGTAAATAGCTTACTTGAATTTAAAGATTTGAAGATTAATGAATCCCTCGAAGCATTGAGGGTGAAGAAAGAAATCGGACAGTCGCTTGATGCAGAGCTGGAATTAATGATTGCTGAGGGTAGTGAGCTTGCCAATGCTCTCAATAAAATCTCCAGCGCTGAGTTGGCTGAGTTGTTTATTGTTTCAAATGTTAAAGTCGTATTACTTTCATCCGACGAGCCAGATAAGGTAGTTGCACGACATGCCAGCGGGGTGAGATGCCCAAGAAGCTGGCGCTGGGTTCCCGAGCTCGTTCATGTTGAGCCTTGGGGTGAGGTTTCTCCTAGATGTGCCGAAGTGCTTGCCAAGCTAGCCTGAATTTGTATTCTGCCGAAAAATTTCATTCCATGACCGCAAAAAAGAAAGCTCCTTCCACTAAATCCGCGAAAGCTGCTACGCCAAAATCAAAAGTAGCAAAGCCTGCAGCTAAAAAAACGGCAACCAAGCCAGCGGTAAAGAAAGCAACTGCCACGAAGACTGCCGCCAAGAAGAAGGTTGCCTCTCCCAAAGTTGCTAAACCTGCTGCCAAAAAAGTTTCAACCAAAGCATCTTCCCAAACCAAGTCTTCCGGCACCAAGAAAGCCCCTGCTAAAAAAGCCCCCATCAAAAAGACCGCGGCTAAGAAAGCACCTTCTCAACCTGTTGCCAAAAAGGGAGCTCCCAGAAAAACGACCAAGACCAAGGCGAAAGAGGGTGCTAAGGGCAATGAGAGTGAAAGCGTGACCAAGAAGGTTGCTTCCGCAATTTTGTCCAAAAGTAATGAGGCATCTAATGAGAAAGCCTCCGATGGATTGGGATTTTCTATCGATGATGTAAGAAACATTTTACAAAACAGAAAAAAATCCACCAGGAAGTCCAAGCCCGTTGCTGAGGACAAGGTAGAATCAAAGAAGTCTGTAAAGAAAACCGCAGAAAAAAAAGTTTCCAAAGTAAAAAAAATTCAGACTGCATCGATCAACGATATTTTAGGATTTGGTACAGTTTCAGTGGCCAAAAGACCAGTTCGGGATGAGAATAAAGTACCCAAGGAATGGGAGAGTTATTACCGGATACTTATGTCTATGAGAAATTCTTTGAAAGGCTCACTTGGGGAGCGTTCCAGTGAAACCATCGGTGCATCTGCCCGAGAATCTGGGGAACTTTCCCTTAATTCCAGTGATGCGGGCACGGAGACTTTTGACCGGGATCTTGCACTATCTATGGTGGCAAATGATCAGGAAGCTTTAGAGGAAATTGAGGATGCAATTGATCGTATTTTTGATGGTTCATACGGGATTTGTCAGGAAACCAATAAGCCCATCAAAAAAAATCGTTTGCAAGCAGTTCCTTTTACCCGTTTTTCGCTCGAGGGACAGATGCAATATGAGAAAAGTTCCAGGCGTGAGCGAGATTCTGGAGCGGGTGCTTTTGCTACGATTTCTGACTCCACTATGGGGCAGGACGATTAATCCTTAGACGATCTTATCCAACCTCATTTTCCCGATGGTGAAATACAGGAGGTTTTGGGTTTTATGCCTTTCTGTTCTTCTCTTGGATCAGTTATCCAAGTCATGGGTGGTGGAAAGAGCTGTGGAATTACGCAGAGACCCTATCCGATTCTTCGATATTTTAGAAGGTCCCAAAGCACTCCTGGAGATTACTTATGTGACCAATCCTGGGGCTGCATGGAGTATGTTTTCTGATTATCCTGAAGCTTTGACTGTGCTGGCATGCATTGCATTGGTGGCAATGTTTCTGTTCCGCAGATATCTGGAACTGGAAAAGCTTCCTCAGCAATTCATTTTTGGGGCTATCGCAGGCGGTACGGCAGGTAACTTGGTGGACCGGATTTTTAGAGAGCCTGCGGAAGTGGTTGATTTTGTTGATGTGTACCTACCCGTGATTAACTACGATTATCCGGTTTTTAATGTGGCAGACTCTGCGATCTTTCTGGGTGCTATTTCCTGTATTGTTTTGGCGATTAAGGATGCCCGTCATTCCAGAGCAAACGAGTCAGTTGCCTAGTCAAGTAAGCCAAAGCATCACTCGATATTCAATACCTGCTCTCGAATTTTCTCGAGTTCAACCTTGGCATTAATGGCCAATTCTGAGCATGTTGGGCGAACAGATTTTGAGCCCAAGGTATTAAATTCCCTGCCCAGTTCCTGAAGAATAAATTCCAGCTTTCTCCCGGTTGGTTTATCGGATGATAGACATTCCTGAAATTGGTCAAAGTGACTCGAGATCCGGGTGATTTCTTCGGAAATATCTGATTTATCCGCAAAGATGGTAAATTCTTTGAGGACGCGATCATCGGAGATATCCAGTTCAAGTCCACTTTCCTGCAGTCTTTTGAGGAGACGATTTTTCCATTCTTCCGCCACCCCTTCGGAAGCATGTTTAATTTGCTCAACTAAGGAAATGACCATGCCAATTCGGTTGCTGATGTCATGCTTAAGAAGGCTTCCTTCCTCCTTCCTCATCGCTATCAGGTTTTCCATGGCATCTGATACGCCATCAATCAGTTTTTTTTCAGCACTTTGTAGGGTTGGTAAGTGCGATTCCTGTCTGCATGAATTTGCCAATCTTTCCACGAGTTCAGCACTTTTGACAAAAGGAATGTTTCGTGACTGGCAATACTGCTCCAGATTATCCAATTCACCATCCATAGCCTCCATATTCCATAGGTGATGGGTACTTTTATTGTGGGATGTATCGACGGACAACGTTAGGCGAATGCGCCCCCGGTCAACTTTTTGACGAACTAAGTTTTGTGCGGTTCTTTCAAATGCCTGCCACTCTTTTGGTGCCTGCAGAACAAATTCCAGTCCTTTTTTGTTAACGGATGAAATTTCAATAGATACCTGGCAATCAGCAAGCTCAATGGTGGCTTGCCCATACCCAGTCATACTTTTCATGAAAAAGTCATTGCAGGGAGACCCTCTACCCCCATTAAGCGGGCGGCTTCCATGGCATCCTTATCTCCTCTTCCGCTGAGATTAACACAGAGAATATCATCTTTTTGCATCTCAGCAGCTCGTTTAAACGCATGAGCAAGACCATGAGAAGTTTCCAGTGCGGGTAGTATTCCTTCGACACTGGACAAGGTGCGGAAAGCATCAAGTGCATCTTCATCACTGGCATTGGCAAATTCTATTCTACCCAGATCCCTGTAATAAGCATGCTCAGGTCCTATGGCTGCATAATCCAACCCGGCAGAAACCGAATGGGTGGGGTTGATTTGACCATCCTTATTCTGCAAAATCCAGGTTTTACAGCCCTGAAGTACGCCGAGCTTTCCTCCTTCAAACCTGGCAGCATGTTCTCCTTCCTGAAGTGATTTTCCTCCTGCTTCTACTCCTACCAAGCGAACCGATGAATCATCGAGAAAATCAAAGAAGAATCCGATCGCGTTGCTTCCCCCGCCCACGCAGGCAATCATCTCATCCGGTAATTTTCCTTCGTATTCGAGAAACTGTTTTTTGGTTTCCTCACTGATTACTTTGTGAAAGTCCCGGACCATGGCGGGGTAGGGGTGTGCTCCTAGAGCCGAGCCAAGAATATAGTGAGTGGAGCGGACATTGGTAACCCAGTCCCGCATGGCCTCGTTGATCGCTTCCTTTAAGGTTTTGCTACCTGCTTCCACACCATGCACTTCAGCACCACTTAGTCTCATCCGGAAAACATTCAACGCCTGCCTGCGCATGTCTTCCGCGCCCATATAAATCTTACATTCGAGCCCAAATTTTGCGCACACGGCAGCTGTAGCTATCCCATGCTGTCCGGCACCTGTTTCAGCAATGATACGCTTCTTGCCCATCCTTTTAGCCAAAAGTGCCTGCCCAAGGGCATTATTGATCTTATGTGCACCTGTATGAAGAAGATCTTCTCTTTTTAGGTATATTTTAGCTCCACCAAAATGTTCGGTGAGGCGTTCGGCAAGGTAGAGTTCAGTGGGTCTGCCTGCAAAGGTTTTAAGCAGGGAGTTTAATTCCCTCCTGAACTCTGGATCAGCCTGGGCCTCTTTATAGGCTTCATTGAGTTCGCTGAGGGGATGATAAAGCGTCTCGGGCACAAAGCTGCCCCCATAGGGTCCAAAGTGTCCGGTTGAATCCGGAATGGAGAACCGGTCTGTATGAGTGATGATATGATCTGTTGAAAGGGAAGGCATAGTTTTCTACAAACAACATACAATGAGATTTGCTTGCGACAACTCAAGAAGTTGTCGAGAACAATACCTGTTTGAATCATTTGATGAAATCGTTACCCACCATTGTAGTCCCGGCCCGCTTAGCATCGACTCGATTTCCCCGAAAATTATTGGCTGATGCTGGGGGCATTCCCCTGATTTTACGCACCGCACAGAGGTTGGACCAGGAGGCTCCCGAGTATGAAAAATTCTTCGCGGTTGATGGTGAGGAAATCAATGCAACCCTGACGAAAGCTGGTTACAAAACCGTGGTTACCAATCCTAATTTACCATCCGGAACAGACCGGATAGCTGAGGCAAATAA
>JAYPZT010000026.1:0-11466 GCA_038136415.1 Opitutales bacterium | reverse complement strand
GTTTTGGCTCAGATACGGGCGAAGCGTAGTGAACTAGGCATATGGGCTAATGGTTTTAATTACGGGAATACTAATCAAATTCCCCTTAAACCTGTGCTTCCGGGTATATTAGGAAATAGCCCCATCTTCTCAGGATTGAAGTATTGGGTTACATCATTCGGGAAAGTACATAGACCCGAATGTTCATTCTACCAAAGGGGGAGAGGGGAACTGACCAATCGCCCACGGGGCGATGACTGCAGGATATGCGGAGGGTTTAAGGGGAAAAATTAGGACCGTACAATCTCGGTCAATTCTTCCTTTGATTTTAATCCAACGATTGTTTGGGTAAGATTACCACCTTTGTAAACTAGTATGGTAGGTATGGATTGTACGCCATTCTGCTGAGCAAGTTCGGTATTCTCATCCACATTTACTTTGTAGATGTCGACCTCTGCGGAAATCTCAGATGACAATTCTTCCAAAACTGGAGTCAAGGCTTTACATGGACCACACCAAGGTGCCCAAAAATCGATTAAGATAGTTTTATCCGAGGCCACTGAGGTGACCTTTTCGAAACTCTCTTGGTTTAAATTTACGAGATTGCTCATGATAAAAGAGTGAATGTTATGAAAGAAAGATAAGAACTGCTAAAGCCACAGACCCACTGAAAATTAGAATATCCAAGCAAAGAAGGAGAATACTAGGCTTTGGCTTGGCACCAGGATCGCGTGGCTTGGGCGGTTTCTTTTTGGATGATTTACTTTTGGGTGAACCCTTTGATTCGTCATCAACAGAAGTTGAATCTGTGGGGGCGGGTGGTGCTGTGGGTGCAGGAACGGGAGTTGGCTGAGCTACTGCCGGAGGGGTTGCAGGCATCCCGGGCAGTGGTGGCTGAGCGGATGGGGCAGTTCCCGTTGGTAGTGAAGGAGCAGGGCCAAGAGCAGGAGGTGGTGGGGCTGGCGTGGCAGATGGTAAAGGAGGGGTCTGCAGGGCTGGGGGAGGGGCACCTAATGCCGGAGCCGGAATGGGAGCAGGGCTAGGACCTCCTGCAGGTAGTTTGGGTGCACCAGGGGCGATGCCTGGAACTTTAAGTTTTAAGCTTGGCTTGGGTGCGGGCGTTGGTGGAGAAGCCATAAGTTAACAATCAATCGGAAGGGGTGTTTTTCTGAATGATGTCTGAGAGCTCATCCGATGAGGCATCCTCCAGGTTTTTGCCTTTGATAGTAAGGTCTTCGATCGTTTTGATTAAGGTTTCAGTCATTCGATCATGGGTCTGCTCTGAACCACCAAGGATCGAAAACTTATCCGCCTTGGTTATTCTTTTATGACCGTCATCGCAATCCAATCCTAGACCAAACAAATGAGCCATCACTTTGGGATCTTTGTAAGGAATGGATGGGTGGTTGAAACGCTTAGACATATAAACAAATATTAGGGAAAATTTAGCGAAGTCAAACCTACAACATCCCAATAATTCTTGATTTTTACCACAGTTTATTAGAACGAAAAAAGATTTAATCCAAAAGATAAATTTGTTTCATCCGCTTTTCGGGTTCCTGATCTTTCGGAAATTTCAAAGAAGTATCCAATGCTGGATTGTTTAAAATAGGACAGATTAACTGACCATAAAGTCACATCGCTTTTATCAGCATCATACCAGGCAGTTCCGCTGACTTTTAGCTTTTCCGTCAATAGAGTTTCTATCTTAAAGCTGAGGAAATCATTCCAGTCGAGGAATGAACGGTAGGCAATAGTCGCCTTACTGAATCTTCCATCAAGCAAGCTAAGTGAGGTAGAGTGCATCAAATTTTCCCCGCTTCTGGTATCGATGTTGGACTTTATCGCCAAACTGACCCAAGGGGCAATGGACCACTCTAATTTTGAAAATAGAGGCATTTGTTCTGGAGTGGTGTTAGTTTGCTTCCAGTAGTCATAATAAAAGTCGGCTCTTAGTAATTGGCGGTTATAGGTGGATAAAGTGTTCTCCCAACCTAAGCGGTACACATCATAATTTCGCAAAAACCGATCCTCCTCAATTTCAAGCAGATCTATGGATAGTAAATTAACTTCCCTAACAAATTCGTCGATGTGGGGAATACTTCGCTGGTTTTCAGTCTTTAATAATTGAAGTCGCCGATGCCCCAAGGTGATATTTGAGTAATGAATGAGGCCTTTTATGTCCCAGGATTCATTATGATAATCAGAATTCCCCACAAAAGAAAAGGTCAAGTCATTTGCCCACTCACCTGAAACCTTGCGACTATTTACACCCTTAGACTGGTAGGACTGATTTCTTACTGAAAAGGAAGGGGCGTAGGAAATACCTGGTTGAATCGCAAATGATTTCATTGCACGGTATCCAAGATCAATCTTATCGAATGACTGAGAGTTTTGACCAAATTCATTTTTTTCAACTAATCTGGCCAAACTGCCGGTGATATTATGATAAATTCCGTGGTAATTGATGGGGGCTGTATCAACAGAGATTTTCGGGAGATACTCCATCTGTGCCTGGTGGCGATTTATCTGCCCTTTAGCAAAAGCAGAAACCAGAAACCCTTTACCCTGATAGTTGAACTCACCAAACCCTTGGCTCCACTGAGACTGATCAAGTTTATCTTGTTGAAATTCACGCAAAAAATCTGAGTCAGATTCCCAATCAATTTGCGAAGCAAACCGAAAGTTTCCTTTTTGAGTGTAAATCGATCGAAATTGGGCAAACCCGCGATTCTTGCTTATGGGCTGACTTCTAGTATCTAGTCCCGTATTACCCTGATCTTTGATCCATCCGCCATCAAAGGTAAGCGTACTGAAATAATGTTCACTGGGTGCGGAGTAGTTTAAAGATGGGGATAAGAGTAGACCACGCTTTTCATAGCCAATAATTTCTCCGGTGTAATCCAAGCCATACAAAGGCTTATTTTTTTCCATTGAATAGCCAAGATACCAGCCCAGTCTTTGAGATCTACCCAGTTTGAGAGATGGGTTGAAAAAAGATCCGTATCGAAAATTGCCCTTAAGGCTGGGAAGATAACCAATCGGTAATTTACCAACTCTGGGAATAATGGATCGGGCCACAAAGGATTGGTTGCCTTCGTGGTAAATCAAGGAATCCAATTTAAAGCTAAGATTGGAGCTACCAGGTTCTCCAGCATGAAGAATAACTTGAGTCGCATTTAAATCATCGGTGGACTTTTCAATCTGATTTGCCTCAAGGATCCAGTCTTCGAGGATAGTTCTGACCCTCTTTGCCTGGTATTCACCTGACCGGAAGTTGACAACGATAGAATCAGCAAGGATACGGGTCTCGCCGTAGTTCATAGCAACACTTCCATTTGCTTCAGCTATGTATGTGCGTCTGTTCCAAACTACCTGATTGGCCTGAATCAAAACATCTTGATTGACTAATCTTGCATTTCCTCTGGCGATGATCGAATTGTTATCTTCCGAATATACAATGGGTTGATCACAATCAATTACAGTTGAGTTGCCAGTCGTGTGGTTATCTTCTCCAAATAATGAAGAGAGTGTAGCAGAAAGTATGAATATTGTTGTGAATTTGCCTTTTATCACTCTTGTGAAGATGAATGGAACCGATTCTGCCACAAGTCTTAAATCATGTTTTATTCTTCATCTTTTAATTTTTTTAATTTAAAGCCTGAGTTCTCCTGAGCATGATTATCAAACCACCAGAGCTTGACAGTATTGTTCATGGATATAGCCATGATCCTCATCATTTATTGGGTATGCACCTTCTCGGTGAAGGCAAAGGAGTTGTGGTGAGGTGCTGGGATCCCACAGCCAGTCGGGTTATCGTGAAAGATGAATCTTCTGGGGAAAAATACTCTATGTGCAAGATTCACGAGGACGGCTTTTTCGAGTTAGTCGTCGAGGAGAAGAGTCTGCTTTTCAAGTATTCCTTTATTTCCTCCTATGAAGATGGAAGCAGGAATTGGGTGGATCCATATTCTTTCCTTCCTTTCATCAGCAATGAATCCTTGCAAGGATTCAATCAGGGGTGGGATCGTCGTCCATTTGATAAACTTGGAGCTATTCCGGCGAAACACCAGGGGCATGAAGGAGTATCTTTTGTGGTTTGGGCTCCTTCTGCGAAATCGGTACATCTGGTTGGCGACTTTAATCACTGGAACCCCCGATCACTTCCGATGCGGAGTTTGGGCAGTTCTGGTTGCCGTGAAATCTTCGTTCCGTGGGCGAAGCCTGGAGATCTTTATAAATTTCGGATCCTGGGTGCGGATGATGTGTTGCGTGAAAAAACTGATCCATTTGGGTGGGCCTATGAACCTCCCATGGGCAATGCATCTATTATTCAGCACCGAGAGTATCCTTACCGAAACTCAGGTTTATCAGTAAACTCTTGTAACCCCCGAATTATGCCTATCTCGATTTATGAGATGCATATAGGGTCCTGGAGGTATTCAGAGGAAAATAATCGTCCCTACACCTACCTTGAGCTTGCGGAGTACTTGCCTCGTTACCTTAAGGAGACTGGTTTTTCCCATGTGGAGTTTTTACCGCCAAGTGAATATCCCTACGGAGCATCCTGGGGGTATCAGGTAACTGGCTATTATGCTCCAACCTGTCGATATGGATCGCCAGGGGACTTCCATGCTTTAGTGAAGGCACTTCAGGAAAATGATATCGGGGTAATTATCGATTGGGTTCCGGGTCACTTTCCATCTGATGAATTTGCCTTATCCCGTTTTGATGGCACCTGCTTGTTTGAACATTCTGATCCAAAGCAGGGGCTTCATGCTGAATGGGGAACTCTTTGTTATAATTATGGCCGGCCGGAAGTAAGAAGTTTTTTGATTGGTAGTGCAATCGCCTGGATCGACCGCTTTGGAATAAACGGCTACCGAGTAGATGCGGTTGCTTCCATGCTTTACTTGGATTACGCCAGAAAGGAAGGGGAATGGATTCCAAATTGCTTTGGCGGCAATGAGAATCTTGAGGCCATAGATTTTATCAAGCAATTTAATCATGCGGTGCACGAAGAATATCCGCAGGTGATAACTATTGCAGAAGAATCAACTTCTTTCCCGCAAATCACCAACCCTCCTCAAAGCGGAGGGCTAGGCTTCGACTTTAAGTGGAATATGGGATGGATGCATGACACCCTTGATTATTTCTCCACGCAACCAGATGCCAGAGCTGGGGTGCATGACAAGTTAACTTTTGGTGCCATGTACCAGTTTTCAGAAAACTTTGTGCAGGCATTTTCTCATGATGAAGTGGTTCATGGTAAAGGATCACTAGTCAATAAAATGAACCTGGCATACCAGGAGGACAGAATAGCTAATTTGCGGGCACTTCTCGCCCTACAGTGGGCATGGCCAGGCAAAAAAACTCTCTTCATGGGGTGTGAAATTGCACAATGGACTGAGTGGGACTTTGAAAAGGCTTTGGATTGGGCTTTGCTCGATTTTCCCCTTCACTATGGAGTCAAAAAAATGGTTTCCGATTTAAATCATTTGTACGCAACCCATCCAACCTGGGCACTGACCGATCATGATGAATCAAAATTTCAGTGGGTAGATTGTGATGACAGACATCAACAGACTCTTTCGTTTCTAAAGTTCGGAACCTATCCTACTGATACCTTATTGGTGGCATGCAATTTTTCCGGAGAGGTCAGGCATCGCGACTGGGGTAGCCCTCATCAAGGTAAGTGGGAGGTGGTATTTGACTCAGATTCTCCTGATTATGGAGGATGGGGTGGGGCAGGAAGTAATACCTTTAATACTCATGATCAAGGGTGTGATAATCAAGTCTGCAGTCTATCCTTTGCAGTGGGCAGATGGAGCGTGCGGATTTTAAAATATTTGGAGTGATTGCCTGTATCTCAAACTAAACCAGCTTCAGAAAAACTATAGTATCCGAGAAGGTTGGGGCAGTTTTGTTTTTCACCTAGGATTACATGGTCATGAAATTCAAGATCAATGTGCTTTGCAGCTTCTTTGATTTTTTGGGTCACTACCAGATCCGCAGAGCTTGGACTAGGGTCCCCACTGGGATGATTGTGTGCCAGAATAATGGCGGTGGCACCATGCCTTATGGCTGGGCGAAACACCTCCCTCGGGTGAACTAAGCTCGCAGTTGCTGTGCCTGAAGTGACTATCTCCTGGCGGATAAGTCGGTTTTTACGGTCAAGGCATAAGACCCAGACTTTCTCCACATTCTCACTGCAAGCATCCGGATGGAGGTGATTCCAGACTTTGACTGGTTCATCAAGGATTTGCCCGCCAGGGCGAATGTCTTTCATCATCCGTTTGGCAATTTCAACTTGTACGGTTAACTGAAGGGCTTTCACCTTGCCAATTCCCTTAATACGCATGAAATCGGAAGCATCCCATTTCAATAAGCCGGTTAAAGACTTTGCTTCCCTGATTATACAATCTGCCAAAGAAAGGACATCGTGATTCTTGGTGCCACTTCGGATAATCATGGCGATTAGTTCACGGTCTGACAGGGATGCTGCCCCTAAGTTTTCAAGGCGCTCTTGTGGTCTCTCACTGGGAGGGAGATCCCTTAGTTTTACGATTTCTGAATCGATTGAATTGATAGAACGAAGGAAGATTAGTTACTTCATGGCAGGCTAAGATGAACATAGGCACTTCTTTTCTGTCTGCTTAACCATTTCCGCTGACTTTTGGATTCAATTTCATCAGCTAAAATTTTCTCTATCTCAGGTCTTACCTGATCAATATTCTTGAATCCGCCTTCGCGAACTTCTTTTGCGAATAGAATATAGTAAGCAAACCTCCCACTGGCACCAATGGTACCGTCTGCTTTTCTTTCCAGTAATGGTACTTTAAACGGGGAGGAGTAGGTGCCCTCCTTCAGTAAAAATGCCTGCTTTCGGAGGGCTTCATTTCTGATTTCCTTTTGGGAGGCAAAAACACCCCAGTCTCCTCCGTCCTTTTTGAAAGTACTTTCACCATATATTTTAGCTAATTTTTCAAATGGTTCTCCTGATTTGAGTTTAAGCCAGACCTGTTTTGAGAATGCTTCAGGGTTTGAGCTTGAATCCACTGAATCCTCAGTGAGCACGATTTCGCATAGGCGAATACTGCGATCAGTGCGAAAATCTTGCATGTTTTCTTTGTAGTAATTTTCAACACGCCCCGGACTAACCTCTTCCATTTTTCTTTTTCTGGAGGAAAGCATATGCATGTGAATGATATCTCCCTTCAGGTTTTCTCTATACTCCAATTGTGACTGACCATTCCCTCTGAGCACATCACGAAAGAGGCGGCGGTCTCCATTAAATTCATTGATCAGTTTTTTGTTATATTCCTGCTCGATGTAAGATTCTGGCATCGCCATACCTTGCTCTTCAAAGGCACTGATGGATAAAAGCCGGTCAATTTTCCCATCCACAAAGTCTGGCAATCTTTTTGTTTTTTCGGAATCCGTGAAATTCATTCTGTCCATAGCTCTATCAATTTCACCCAAGGTGATGATGCGGTCATTCACCCGTGCCACAATCCTGTTGATTTCAATTGGCTCATTTCCCGCAGACGCCAAAGGAATTAGAGCAAAGCAGATAGTGGCAATTTTTTTAAATAATTCTATTTTTCCCATGGAGATAAATCTTTAGAAAACGAATCGTTTCCTTCAACTTTAAAAAAGGTTCATTCGCAGTGAAAACAGGAATCTGACCAGCCTTACGAAGATATTTCACCGATGGATCGTTCGGTTTTTTTGGGAATCTGCATAGAAGTTGATTGCCTGAACTGGTGATCAAGTCAAAACCAGCACTTTCAGCGAGCAGCCTAACTTCAGTTTCCATGAATAAAACCACTGTTTCTTCGGGAAGCTTTCCAAACCGATCCACAACTTCCATTGATAATTGATTCAGGTCTTCTTGTGTGTCAACCAGTGACAGTTTTCTGTAGATCTCAATTCTTAGTCTAGCTTCTCCAATGTAGGAGGAGGGTATGGTCGATCGTATCCTCGAGCTATCAAGTGCATCATTTGCATCACTGCTGTAAAGGAAGTCCAATTTCACCACGGCTTTTATTCTGAGTGCAACTTCGTCGCCTTTGAGCCGAGCGACGCTCTCCTTGAGTAAGTTACAGTACATTTCAAATCCAACACCCGCCACGTGCCCACTTTGTTCGCTGCCCAGCAGATTGCCGGCTCCACGAAGCTCCAGGTCTCTCAGGGCAATCCGCAAGCCAGCTCCGAGCTGATTGGTCTGCCTTAAGGCAGAAAGTCTCTTTTTAGCTTTATTGCTTATTGGATTGGCCTCATTAACCAAAAGGTAGGCATAAGCTTGTCGATTGAACCTTCCGACCCGTCCTCTCAGTTGATAAAGTTGGGAGAGCCCGAACTTATCGGCACCATCAATAATGATGGTATTGCAGTTGGGTATATCGAGGCCTGATTCTATAATTGTTGTACAGACCAGAATGTCATATCCACCTGCAACAAATTCTGTCATGATTCTCTCGAGTTCACTTTCCGGCATTTGCCCATGCCCAACCCCAATTCTCCAGTTTGGATTCATAAGGTTTAATTTTTTGGCAACACTGTGAATAGTCTTCACTCGGTTGTGGAGGTAAAAAACCTGTCCTCCCCGGCGAACTTCTGTTTCTACTGCCTTGGTAACCACATTTTTGGTATTTTTTTGTACCTCTGTTCTTATGCTCCTGCGATTAGTTGGGGGTGTATCAATCGTACTGAAGGACCTGGCTCCAACCATGGCAAAGTAGAGAGTGCGTGGAATCGGAGTGGCACTGAGAGTGAGAATATCGATATTCGCTCTGATTTTTTTTAATTTTTCTTTGTGCTCCACCCCAAACCGTTGCTCTTCGTCAATGATAAGCAGGCCTAAATCATGAAATTTCAAATCATCACTGAAGAGACGATGTGTACCGATCAAAATATCCACTCCCCCTGATTCTATTCCCTTAACGATCTTCTTTTGCTCAGCTTTGGTGCGGAATCGACTTATCATTTCGATAGTAACCGGAAAGTCCAGCATCCGGTCGCGAAACGAGTTGTAATGTTGCTGACACAAAATGGTGGTGGGCGAGAGAATCGCCACCTGCTTTCCGCTCATTACCGCTTTAAAGGCAGCTCGCATGGCTACTTCAGTTTTACCAAAACCTACATCCCCGCAAATTAATCGATCCATCGGCTTTTCGCATTCCATGTCTAGCTTGACGGCTTCGATCGCAAGAAGTTGATCGGCGGTTTCAGAAAAAGGAAAGGAGTCTTCAAAGTCTTTCTGCCATTGGTCATCTGGTGCAAAAGCGAAGCCTTTTTCAGAATCTCTCATAGCTTGAAGCCTGAGTAGATCAGCCGCCAGGTCAAGAGCCGCCATTTCAGCAGCCTGCTTAACTCGTGCCCATGATTTCCCGCCAAGCTTGGCCAGTCTCGGTTTTGCTTTCTGTAAGCCAATGTATCGGGATAATAGATGCGATTCCTGGAGTGGAACATGAAGAAGTAATCCATCCGCAAATTCTAAACTTATGGCTTCCTCGACCTCGGTTCCTTGACCCACTTTGCCAAGGTGGCAAAATCTGCAAATTCCATGTTGATGATGAACCAGGTAGTCGCCATCTACCAGTTCTGAAAAATCCAGAGACTGATCAACTTCTTTTCTTTGTACTCTTGCTTTGTTGGAGATTTGCGGCCTTCTGCTTCTTTCTCTGCCCAGAAATTCCCTTGCAGTAAGAAGAATAAATCCGGCTTTAACTCCTTCCAACTGAGGGAAATCAAATGAATTCTCACTCTTTTTTGTATGGTAAATAAAGCCATCTCGTAGACCTGACTCAATGACACTATGGGGTAGATTTATCTCGCGGTAGTCATTTTTTAAGATATCAAAAACTCTCTTCTTTTCTGCATCTGCACCCACTGATAGAATCAAGCCATAACCTTTTTTTTGGAAGTTTTTGATCTTTGGTATTATTTCATTCCTGCTGTCTTCCTGTTGGTGGTTTTTAAACCAATCATTAGGGCTCGTTTGTAGAGGCTCAACGAATGCCTCAATGGATAAGCGGCAAATTTTTGACTCACTAAAAATTCCTGTACCCACCGGTAATTCACTAAATCCGGAGTAATAATCGTTTTGCCCATTATCTCTTTCCCAGATTAGAGAGAAATTAATTTGATCAATCTTTTTGTTTTCCGGTTCATGGAAAAGCAATGGATAATGGCCAAGCATATTCTGAGGCTCATTGATGACCCAGTGCACACGATCAGGAAGGTAGTTTATAAACTCTCCTTTTCTTTCATCCCCAATATTGGTTGCATTAGATGAAATTTTGATTTCGTTGATCGTCGATACTGTTCTTTGCGTGGTCGGGTCAAAGGATCTAATTTCTTCGATTTCATTACCAAAGAAATCAATTCTGGCAGGAAAATTTGCATTAACCGGGTAGACATCAATGATTCCACCACGAACTGCAAATTGACCAGGTTCCTCACAGATAACCTCCGAGGAATAATCCAGGGTTTCACCTAGCAGTTTTGCAAAAGTTTCGTAATGAATACTTTTCCCGGATGAGAGCTCGACCTCATTGTCCGATATGTTTTCAGGCTGAGGGCATGGTGCTAGAATAGATTCAGGAGTGGCTGAGATTATAGTTAAAGACTTTTTACCTGACTGTGGGCTGGACTTGATGGATAACAACTTCGATAGAAGTGCGATCCTGTCACATTCTTTTTCAAATGCTTCTGGATGATCAGGTAAAGGAGCATTATCCCAAAGATAAAACTCAACGGCCAGATCCTTGAAGAGGCTCTTTTGAATAGCAGTTAAGTCTTCTCCTTTTTCTTCAGCTCGAGCTAAACTTTCGTCCAATATAATAATTACAGCATTCTGCTGCTTGGCCCAATTACTCGCTACCCAAGGTGCAATTGCTTGCTCTGGGAAGTTCGGGAAATGCAAAGATGGAATACTTTCCGGTAGGCATACTCGCTTCATCCGAAGAACTCACTAAATATTCTTATCAAGGCTCAATTTCCCAATGGCCTCAACTGCAGCATTTTCCTCAGCCGCTTTTTTGCTCATTCCGATCCCCGAACTTATTTTTTCTTTTCCCAGGTATAACTCAATAACGAACTCCCTGCGATGATCGGGTCCAGATTGCTTTGCTAATTTGTAAAAGATTTTGGTGCCTTTGAATTTAGATTGCACAAACTCTTGCAGCTTACCTTTGGGATTAAACATTTCTTGGTCTAATGCAATTGCCTGAAGAAATTTGTTTTCCCACTGTAAGATCACTTGCTCTGCTGCAATGAAACCGCCGTCCAGGAATACAGCACCAATGATTGCCTCAACACCATCCTCTAAAGCAGATTCTCTTAAGTTACCCTGCTTGTTTCTTTCGGACTTTGCTACTTTTAAAAATAGATCTAGTTTTAAGTCTTTTCCAATCTCGCAAAGAAGTTTACCCCTTGCGAGTAATGCTTTCTTTTCGCTCAGCTTGCCCTCGTTATTATCCT
>JAYPZT010000025.1:0-11727 GCA_038136415.1 Opitutales bacterium | reverse complement strand
AGAAGAGAGGTTGAAAAACTTAATCGGAATTAGTTTTGAGTAATCCTTATCGCGACCAACCGATAAGCACATCCGGGATGCCCCCTGGTATCCCCTTTATTGTTGGGAATGAACTTGCGGAGCGATTTTCCTTTTATGGAATGCGCTCCATCCTCCTTGTTTACATGACTTCTTATTTATGCCAACCAGGTGGGGAATTAAATCTCTTTTCCAATAAAGAGGCAGAAGCATGGGTTCATCTCTTTGTGGGTTCAGCTTACCTTTTTCCAATCTTAGGAGGGCTTCTGTCAGACGCATTTTGGGGAAAATACAAAACGATTCTTTATCTTTCCGTTATCTATTGTATGGGGCACTGTCTTCTCGCCTGCATGGAGCTAGTAGGGGATACCAAAATTGTTCTATTACTTGGACTTACATTGATCGCTATTGGCTCTGGAGGGATTAAACCCTGTGTCTCTGCTCATGTGGGAGATCAATTCGGTAATAGGAACGGACACTTGCTTTCCAGGGTTTTTGGTTGGTTTTATTTGTCGATCAATTTGGGTGCTTTTTTATCCGGTTTACTTACGCCGTTTTTACTGGAAGCCAGGCGGGTCGAGGGTTCCATTGGTGAATCGATATATCCTTTTTTTATTTGGTTGGTTGGAGAAAAGAATGTAGGGGATTTGATTTTCGGTCATCATTACGCTTTTGGTCTGCCAGGTCTACTGATGGCGATTGCAACCTTGCTCTTTTGGATGGGCAGAAAAAAATTCGCTCATGTTCGACCTGAGGGCAGGGCATACTTCTCGCAATTAGCCGATCGTCAAAACCTCTACGATTTATCAAAGCTTTGGATTATCTTTTCCTTTGTGGTCTTGTTTTGGGCTTTGTTTGATCAGATTGGTACGCTTTGGCAAATTCAATGCCGAGAACTCGATAGAACCCTCCCAGGATGGATTCCTGTTTTCGGTGGAACAGAATTACTGCCTGCTCAAATTTCTGCGGTTTTTAACCCCTTGTTCATTCTTTTATTGGTCCCGATCTTCACCAGGTATCTTTACCCATGTTTGAATAAAGTGACTGATCTTACGCCATTGAAAAAAATGGGAATAGGATTGTGGTTGATGGTCATTGCATTCGCTCTTGCATCTATTATTCAGGAATGTCTGGCATCAGGCTTGAAGCTACATGTGTATTGGCAAATAATTGCCTGCTTTATTCTTACTGCTTCTGAAGTAATGGTATCAATTACCTGCCTTGAGTTTGCTTACACACAAGCCCCAAAATCGATGAAATCCTTGGTGATGGCACTTTTTTTACTCACTGTTTCTTTGGGTAATTACTTAACTTCAGGGGTGAAGTTTTTCTTGTCGGATGCCGCCGGTGAATCGCTGCTTACTGTGACCGAAGAATTTTGGTTTTGGACATCTTTGATGGCACTAGGTGCGACCATTTATATTTTTGTCTCCAAATATTATAAAATGAAAGTCCGTCTGCAAGATGCATACTAATTATTGAATAAGCATTTTGATGACAGATTTACAGCTGGGAAGTTGATTGATTTTTCTAATCATTTCTTCCCTCTTAAAGGTCAGTTCCTGCTTAATCGTACTACTGGCTGATCGAATATGAAGTGTTTTGCCATCCCCAGATAAATTTACTGGTGCACATTTCCCAGCAAGCTTGGTGCCCACGATTTTCTGCCAGTTAGCAGATATGATGCTTTCCTTGCTTTCTTCATCCCCAATCTTCCAGTCTTCCCACAGCTTTTCAACAATGTGCTCCATTTGCCGGGGGAAGGGAGTGCTTCGTTGTGCCTGTGAAATAGGTAGATTCATAAAGCTTGAGACCAAGTCCAATTCCCGGGGAGGGGATTTCCTGCCAGTTTTTTTTCGTTTTGGTTTCAATGGATTGAGCTTTAGTGAATTTAATTATATTGCTATGAAAGAGCATCGCTTTGTCCATCAGGTAATCATTTATTCATCTCTATCATGATCATTAAGCCACGAATTAAAGGTTTTGTTTGTATCACATCCCACCCATCAGGGTGCCTTGAAAATGTTCGCCAGCAGGCTGAACTCGCTTTGCACACGAATTTACCTGAGGGAAATTGTCCCAAGCGTGTATTAGTGCTTGGGGCCTCGACTGGTTATGGATTGGCCAGTCGTATTTCAGCTGCGTTTTCCTGCAAAGCACAAACGCTGGGTGTTTCTTTTGAGAGGGATCCTAAGGAAGAAAAACCAGCGAGTGCCGGATATTACAATATCGCTGCCTTTCAAAAATTGGCACGCGAGCATGGTCTTGTGGCTGAAGATATCAATGGAGATGCTTTTTCAGATGAATGTAAAAATGAGGTAATTGAAAAAGCCAAGCAAATGGGGGGGGATTTTGATTTAGTTATCTATAGCCTAGCCTCTCCTAGAAGAACGGATCCCACTGATGGACAGACTTATCGTGCCTGCCTAAAACCAGTTGGCATGATCTACAAAAATAAAACCCTCGATACTGACCGTAAAGAGGTTAAAGAGGTTACGATTAATCCAGCAACCGAGGAAGAGATTTCTCACACTGAGAAGGTAATGGGAGGCGAAGACTGGGCTTTGTGGACTAAAAGACTCGCAGATGAGGGTTTGCTTGCAAAGGGCTGTATAAATCTGGCTTATTCCTACATAGGACCAGAAGTTACCTGGCCCATTTACCGCAATGGGACCATTGGTCGAGCAAAAGCGCATTTAGAAAAAACCGCAAATACATTGAATGAATTAATGCAGAATTCTTGCTCGGGTAATGCTTATGTTTCAGTAAATAAAGCAGTGGTAACCCAAGCCAGTTCTGCAATCCCTGTGGTCCCCCTTTATGTTTCGATGCTGTTCAAGGTAATGCGTGAACTCGGCACCCATGAAGGTTGCATCGAGCAAACAAATCGTCTCTTTAAGGACAGGTTGTACGGCGAAAATGCTTGTTTGGAGCTTGATGATGAAAAACGAATCCGCCTGGATGACTGGGAAATGGATAGCGTGGTACAGGAAAAAATTAAACAGCTATGGCCTTCAGTAAATACAGCTAATCTATTGGATATTACCAACTTTGAGGAATACCAGCAGGAATTTTTGCGATTGTTTGGGTTTGGCTTGGAGGGTGTTGATTATGAACAGGATGTTGACCCTGTTCATCCCTTCTAGAGTTTCTCAATGATAACCAGGATAGGAGATCTAGGGTTTTCGTTGCCGTAAATCTGTTCTGTTTTCCATTTTTTAGATTCACATAAACTTAGCACCTCCTGGGTTTCTTTTTCTCCACCGTCGTGCCCGCGATAGCAGATTATCGTGATAATGCCTTTTTTTCTTAGTAGACTGTAAGCTTGCTCCACAGATTTCACTGTGCTGTAAGCATGAGTGGTAATCTGATGGTTGCCTCCAGGGAGATATCCTAAATTAAACATGATTGTGGCAATGTTTCCCCTGAGTCCTGGATTTATGATGTGGTCAAGATTTTCATGGGATTCATGAATGGTCTTTAGCTGATCCTTGAAGCCATGCTGCTTTAATCTATCCGTAGTTTTCAGGATCGCAGATTCTTGAATATCAACGGCATAAACAATTCCATTCGGGGCTGTTGATTGGGCCAGAAACAAGCTGTCATGCCCATTTCCAGCAGTTGCATCGATACAAATATCTCCTGGGCAAAGGATTTGCTTGAGTCGATCGTGTGCGAGTTCAACCAATCTCATCAGAAGTTCCTATTTAAGAAATCTCGCTAAGTCTACCTGAGATGGAAGGGGCTTTCCTGATAGAAGAAAGTCGGCAATGTGTTCAGCGTTCTTTGCAATGGTAGTGCATCCCCTTGAGCCAAATCCATTAAAGAGATAGTAATTTTCTATATGCGGGTGCCTGCCAATTATTGGTTGGCGGTCAATGGTACCGCTTCGAACCCCACTGCTATGATCCAAAACATTGAGGCTTTCGGTATTTGGTAAGTAACTTATTTTTTTGAGAATTTCACGCTTAGCCTCTTCGGTTGGACCAGATTCGATGTCCTGGTGCTTCCAATTGGATCCTATTCTTGATGTGTGTTCTGCTTGGCAAGGTAAATGCCAACTTCCATTACTAAGGTTTAATCTGAGGGGAGATTCGACCTTGAGTACATCCCCCTGAGCAGGATTGAAGGGCAACTGACCAAACCATTCATTCTGGGTCGACCTATATCCGTCACAGAAAATGATCGTTTCATCCTTCCATTTGGTTGGTTTAAAAACTTCTTCGCGAAAAGAGCTAAGGGATGCTAAATGATTTTCGGAAAAGGATAGGAATTTTTTAACCTTTAATTTCCATGCTTTGGTTATTCCTGCCCCCAGGGGCGCGTAGAAGCCTAACTTTTGGCAATCTTGGGAAGATAATTGTGAGCCCCGGTATGTTTGGGAGAGTAGTTTCCATTTTTCTTGCTGGTTCGAATTTTGAAAAACTCTGTATAATTCGATCGGTTGTAAATATTTATTACTAATATTTTTTTCAATATTGTTAAAAAATTCAAAATTCTGATTCATGCATGATGAAAAATCTTCGGGAATATTAAATTTCGGACCAATGAAGGGATTAATTAGACCAACAGAAACTTGAGATGCAGCATGTGCCATTTTTGCATCCAATACCATAACTTGGATACCTCTTCTGAGGAAGGTATGCGCAAGCATACTCCCAGCTAACCCATGTCCAACAATGATAATCTTTTGCTTCAATGAAAAAGTGTATTTAACGCTATGAGTTTGCCGGCAATTTTATTTCTCTCAAAATAAAAAATAATGTCTAGGTATCGATTTGTTCTTATCTGTATCCTTTTTGCCGGAGCCCTTTTGCTGATTTGGTTCAACGGTGGTGGGAGTTTGAAATGGGTACAAAGGCAGAACTATCCTCCTTTAGCTGATGAACAAAAGTCTCCAACGGATTTAGCAGATTATGCTAATGACAGCATATTATTTGGTGAAAAGATAAGCATCGATTACAACAATTCAAATGAAGAAGAGTTCTTAACATTGTTGCAGCAAGCTAATCCGCAAAATGATTGGGTCGTCAGTACTAACGATCCAGCAGTTGCCAAAATTATCGAGAATCCTGAAGCATTTGGATTAGAGGTTATTGATGAACTGTCTGATCTGGCGGCGATCAGATTAAGAATCGTGAATCCCAAAGCAGCTTATCCGAGTTTACTTGGCTTGATTGAGCGAGAGGTAATTGGGGTAAATTTTCCTATTCGTCAACCACTCCCACCAAGAACCGAAGTGGTGAATGAAAGCCACATTTTTTCTGGTTCTTTTTTGGAATGGCTTGGAGGGAGTTCCGAGCGGAATCATTTTGGTGCCGGAGTTAAAGTTGCGGTTATTGATTCAGGTATTGATTCCAACCATCCTTCTTTAAGTAAAACCAATGTAAAACTAAACAAATCCTTTTACGCGGACAGTCTGGAGCAAATAAGTGGCGACAATTCACATGGAACTGCGATTGCATCTGTGATTGCTGGTCAGGGAGATGTAGTGACGGGAATTGCTCCTGCGGCTGAGATATTATCATACCGCGTAACTGACCGGGAAGGGATATCTGATTCTTTTACCGTTGCATCTGCAATTCTCCATGCGATCGAGGATGGTGCTGATGTTATAAATATCAGCCTTGGGGGAGAGGAGGGGAGCGAGGTGCTTCGACGGGCAGTTTCTTATGCTTTAGAGCAAGGAATCCCCGTGGTTGCATCCGTGGGGAATGATGGAATTGGGTTGGTTAATTATCCTGCCGCATATGATGGGGTGATTGGGGTAACTTCAGTTGGTGTGAGTGGAGCAGTAGCGAACTTTTCCAATTTTGGCGACGGAGTTGACTTTGGTGCACCGGGTGTTGGCGTGCTGACTGCATCCGATTCGCAAGATATGGCTAATTTTAGCGGCACATCTATTTCTGCGGCAATGGTTACTGGAGCGATTGCGATGCAACTTGGCATTGATCCAGGTTTATCTCCAGCAGAGATTGAAAAACTTCTCGTTAAATTTAGCAATGAATCAGGCAAACCTGGGCGGGACAAAGTTTCTGGTCACGGAGTCCTGAGTCTTGCCAGATTGGAAAACCAAAATAATCCTGATTATACAGATGCTGCGATATCCGGTTTCTATTTCGATTTACCCAAAGGTTCATCTGCTGGCACAATACCCTTTGATGTGGTGATTCAGAACCAGGGAAACACCTACCTGAATAATCTTTCATTGGATGTGAATTATCTAGGCACCAATAGAAAATTTCTCATTGGAGGATTAGCCAGAGGAGAAGTTAGAACGGAAAAATTATATGTTCAGGGATCTGAATTTGGAAAAGAGCTAAAAATATCAGCCACACTCAAACAAAATGACTTTCCCGATAGTAATTCCAAAAATAACCAAAGAATCAGCGTTTTTAAATTTTAAGACCTTAAAACTTTTTAAGCAGCGTCTCTTTTCTTTTCAGTTATGGGAGTCACCTTTGCTTTGGATTTTCCTTTTACCACGCTTCCATTGATCACCACATCAACAGGGTTCTCGATTGCGGGTAAGTTGTACATAACATCGAGCATAATTTTTTCCATAATGGAACGAAGAGCCCTTGCTCCTGTTTTCATTTCAAGAGCTTGGCTGGCCAATTCGTTTACTGCTTCTTTGGTAAAACGGAGATTTGCACCTTCCATGGAAAACATTTTCCGGTATTGCTTGATCAAAGAATTCTTAGTCTGTTGCATGACTTGCACCAGTTGGTTGCG
Source organism: Opitutales bacterium (assembly GCA_038136415.1). Lineage (GTDB taxonomy): Bacteria > Verrucomicrobiota > Verrucomicrobiia > Opitutales > Seribacteraceae > Chordibacter. Next base: position 4,974 of record JAYPZT010000025.1, on the reverse strand, counting down.
GGTTAGCTCCTCAAGCACTGAAATAACCGGTAATCGACCAATGAATTCAGGAATCAGTCCAAACCTAACTAAGTCTTCAGGTAAAACATCAGATAGTATCTGATTGCCTGAATCGCAATTGGGAGACGAATATCCAACACTTCTTTTCCCTTTTCTTTGTTCAATAATATTGTCGATATCAACAAATGCTCCGCCACAGATAAATAAAATATTTCGTGTATCTAATTGGATATATTCCTGGTTGGGGTGCTTCCTGCCGCCCTGGGGTGGAATATTACAAACCGTACCCTCAAGAATCTTTAGAAGAGCTTGCTGCACTCCTTCTCCAGAAACATCACGAGTGATGGAGACATTTTCCGTTTTGCGGCCAATTTTATCAATTTCATCAACATAAACAATGCCACATTGAGCACGACTTACATCATGGTCTGCCGCTTGCAGTAAGCGAACAACGATGTTCTCGACATCATCGCCGACATATCCCGCTTCGGTAAGGGTAGTTGCATCTGCTATTGCAAAAGGAACATCAAGTAATTTGGCGAGGGTGCGGGCAAGATATGTTTTGCCACTTCCTGTTGGGCCTATGAGCAGAACATTGCTTTTTTCGATTTCAACATCCTCAAGATCTTCACTGATAAAAAACTCAGTGTCAGATACCACAGATTCTTTTAGCTCAGAAGCCAGTCTTTTGTAGTGGTTGTAAACAGCTACCGAAAGAACTTTTTTAGCATGCTCCTGTCCAATTACATGCTCATCAAGCCTCTCTTTGATAATTTGTGGCTTAAGGAGATTGAAGCTGGTTTTACCAGATGATTTTGGAGGGGTTGGTGCATCTTTTTCGCCTAGTTCCCTGTCTATTATAGTTTTGCAAACACGGACACATGAGTCGCAGATGAAAACACTAGCCGGGCCGGCAATCATTTTCCTGACCTCTCCCTGCGGTTTTCCGCAAAAAGAACAGAAATTGATTTTAGTAGCCTTGGCCATCTGGTAGGGAAATTATTCGGCAGGTTTTTGAGAAATCACTTCATCCACAAGACCGTAAGCCTGAGCCTCCTGTGCGGACATGTAGTAGTCCCGGTCGGAATCTTTTTCTAGTTGCTCGATGGATTTGCCGCTATGTTTGGAGAGGATTTCATTGATGGTTTTTCTCCAGCGTAGAATTTCCTTGGCCGCGATGGAAATATCAGATGTTTGCCCACCTGCTCCACCGCTTGGCTGGTGGATCATAACCCTGCTGTTTGGCAGTGCAAACCGTTTGCCTGGTGTTCCTGCGGCAAGAAGAACCGTGGACATGCTCGCAGCCATCCCAATACAGTAAGTAACCACATCACATTGCATAAAATTAAGGGTATCGTAGATAGCCATACCGTCTGAAACACTTCCCCCTGGGGAATTTATGTAAAGATGAATATCCTTTTTCGGATCCTCCATCTGCAGGAAAAGAAGCTGTGCGATGATGGAGTTGGCTACATAATCATCGATAGGGGTACCGATAAAAACGATCCGATCCCGCAGTAATCGACTGTAAATATCCCAAGCCCGCTCCTGACGACCTTCGCGTTCATAAACATATGGAAGTGGTAAATAAGCGCCCATTTTTATTAGTGTGTGTGTTCTCCCTCGATATCACAAATTTTCTCTTTGGATTCTTTCGCCATCAGGGTGATGGCTTTATCGTATAAAATATCCTCCCTGAGCTTGGCTAAACGGGCACGATCCTGCGATAACTCTTTGATGAATTTAGTTGGATCAACCCTACGCATCATTGCCTCTCGGGATGCTGCTTGAGCAAGATCTTCGCGGGTAACCTCAATCTTTTGATCTTCAGCAACTTTAGATAAAACCAATGTTAATTTTACCCGGGCCTGGCCCTGTGTTTGGGATTCCTTCCACATGTCATCCCGGTTTTTTTCGAGCTCTTCGGGCTTTACACCCTGTTGTGAGGCCCGCTGGATATGATTTTGGAAAATCGCCTTGGATTCGTCCTCGACGGCCTGTTGGGGGAGCGGGAAGTCAGGCAAATCAAGAATTTTCTGGGTGATTTGTTTTCTTTTCAGGTTTTCATTTTCCTGTTCCTTGCGGAATTTGATTTGCTCAGATACCTTATTTTTTAGCTCATCAACAGACTCCACCTTCAGGGACTTAAGAAAATTTTCGTCTTCCAATGCTGGGGCTTTCTTCTCCCGAATTTCATGCACCTCCAATTGGTAGACGACTTTTTTGCCAGCCAGCACCTCAACCTCAAAATCTTTGGGGAATTCGGCAGTGACCTCTTTCTTTTCTTCCACAGTCATTCCAATCACTCCTTCAGCGATTGCGTCAACTCCCATACCGGTCTGATTTCCAGCCTCCTCCCAAGTATTGGCCTGTTTGCCATACATGGGTTTCTCGGGCAATAAATCGGCCACGGTTTTGCCGTCAAGAGTGCCCTCATATGAGCATTTTACAAAATCTCCTTTTTCGATGGGGCGCTCCACCTGCTCAAAACTAGCCCGCTGATCACGAACCGCATCAATTTCTTTGGATATATCGTCCTCGCTGACATCGGTTGGCTCGATCGTTAGCTCAAATGTCTTGTAATCGGGAAGATCAAATTCAGGCTCGATATCCAGAGTCACTTCAACGGAAGCAGCCTGAGAAGGCTCAAGTTCCCCAGCATCAACTTTGAGGATGGAGTAAACCTTAATCTCTTTATTCTCAAGAACGGCTTCGTAGGCTGCGGTCGATACTTTACGATTTAATTCATCCTTCAATTCTTTAGCATACTTCTTGCGGATGACATTTGCGGGAGCCTTTCCTTTGCGGAATCCTGGAATGTTGACTAATTTTCCAAGTTCCTGGCAGACTTTTGACTCATGCTTGCTGACTTCTTCGGAGTCAAAACTTACCGTTGCGATTTTGCGGGCAACCCCCGCGTCTTTAATGTCTACATTCACGATGCTTATTAGTACTGTATTGTTTAGCTTTAGATAGGGGGAGTAACTGGAAGTAAACCCCGATTGAATAAAGGTTTTAAGCTATCTTAAAATAAGCTTGGGTCAACGAGATAGACAAAATCTATCGAACAGGAGACCAGGGTGAAAAGCGGGTGGATTTAACAAACTCAAGAGAGTTGAGGAAGTTATCCGCTTTGAGAAGTTCAGTAGGAGAGAAGTTTCTAATTTGTACAATATGTTCATTACTGCGGGAATTACGGCCGATAATTTTGAATTTTTCCTCATCCAAATGCCTTTCCAAATCTTCTCCTGAATAGCCGTTCTTAGTCTGAACATAGATTTCAGTTGCACGTGATAGTTTGATTTTTGCAGGAACAGTCTTTTCTGCTTCTGCCAAAATAAATAGGCGCTCTGACCTGAAAGAACCAGCTGTCTCAATTACCCAGCAATCAACCAATTCCTTCGTCCTTCCGGTAACACTTGAACGATTGCCCTCAAAATAGACCACAATCCCATGGGGGATCGCGTTTCTGACAGCATCGGGCAGTGCTGAGAAAGTGACATTGCCGGAGGCACTGTGCTGCGAATTGTAATTTCCTGGTCTTTGTGCAGCTTGGTCACTCTTCACATTCAGGGCGTGTCTAACGATCATGGACGAAACGGTTATCCCGATGATAAGACCAATGGCAATGGTGATTCGCCGTTCTTTCTTTGCGAGAGCCATAAGTTAAATCGGGCTTGGCGTAAAGGGGTGCTTAAGCAATGTTGGGCTAATGATTTCTGCAAATGTAGGCATAAGAGTACGATATCAGGAGACTGATCAAATGAAAGTTGTCTACCATGCCAATTACTTTACTTGGTTTGAAGCCGCAAGAATTGAGTTACTGGACCAAATGGGGTGCCCCTATTTACAACTGGAAAAAGATGGTTTTTTCTTACCAGTGTTGCACTGTGAGGCGAAATTCCACAAGCCTGCCTGCTTTGATGACCGTTTAAATATAAGAGTTTTCATCAAAGATGAACCTGCAGTAAGAATAAGAATTTCCTACGAAGTCTGCCGAGAAGAAATTATCCTATGCACTGGAAATACCACTCACGCTTTCATTGACCAGTCGGGAAAACTTCTTCGCCCACCTCAATATTTTATTGATAAGGCAAAAACTTACTTCAACTAGCAATCTCCTTGCAGGGCTTTTGTGATCGATTGAACCACTTCATTTACAGTCAATTCATCAGTGTTGATGATGTGGTCAGCTTCGCGGTATCTACTTTCTCTCTGGCTTATTAATTTCTGCAACTGTAATAGCGGATCAGCAACTTGCAGGAGAGGTCTAGTCTGGTCGGTTTCAGTTCGTTGCAACAGGGTTTCCGGGGACGCCCACAGGCAGATGACTTTTCCTTTGCTTTTTAATAATTCCATCATTCCTGGGGGAATGCACAAGCCGCCTCCGCATGAAACAATAAGGTTATGATCCTGATGGCCACTCGTGATAAATTCTTGCTCGAGTTTTCTGAAAAAGTCTTCCCCTTTTCTGGTGAAGATCTCTGATATGCTTTGCCCGTAGCTTTCTTCAATCGACTCATCGGAATCAATAAAGTTCATTCTCAATTGATCAGCCAATACCTTGCCGATGGTGCTTTTGCCCGTTCCCATCATGCCTACGAGATAAAGGTTTGGCTTGTTCTTTTCGCTGCTAAAAGATGAATGCATGATTCTGGTGGTACTGAAACAGATAAGTTCTTGCGAAGCGTTGAATCCAAAGTGATAATGTGATTATGAATCAGGATTCTGAAATCGTCACGGTAAAAGGAGTAATGCCTACATCTAATGGCTGTGCAATCTTTCTTGGAAATGATGAAAAAACCTTTGTCATTTATGTAGATCCTGCCATCGGAAATGCCATTAATATGACCATCAATAAGGTCAAAAAAGAGCGTCCGCTGACTCATGATCTGATCGGACTCATTCTTAAAGGCATGGAGACCAAGATTGAGCGGGTACTCATCAACGATGTGGATGAAGGTACATTTTTTG
>JAYPZT010000024.1:0-12679 GCA_038136415.1 Opitutales bacterium | reverse complement strand
ATTGGATTAATAGTAGATATGAAGGGACGGAAGTCTCATGATATTGTGCAAGGAGCACTTGAAATCTGTGTTAATCTGGATCACCGCGGTGGTTGCGGATGCGATCCAATAACTGGAGATGGTGCCGGAATTTTTATCCAGACTCCTGACAAATTCTTCCGTAAAATTTTAAAGAATCTACAGTCCATCGAATTGCCAAATTTGGGTGACTACGGTGTTGGTTTCTTTTTCTTATCCTCAGATCAAACTTCCAGAGAAAATGAAAAGAAGGTGGTCGAGGAAGTACTTACCGAAGAAAGCCTCGATTTAATAACATGGAGAACAGTTCCAGTTAATAGCGGAATACTTGGCAAGGCTTCTGCCGCTTGTGAGCCAGTTATGGAGCAAGTGTTTGTACAAAGACCCGAGAATGTTACTTCTGGCTTGGATTTCGAAAGGAAGCTCTACCTTGCCCGCCGAATCATCAGTCACAGATTGAGGTATTCAGGGGAATCTCATGATGTGGATTTTCATGCCTGTTGCTTCTCTTCAAGAACCATGACTTACAAGGGCATGCTAACCACTGAGCAGTTGGGTGAATACTTTCCTGACCTCAGTGATCCTGATATGGAGTCTGCCCTTGCTTTAACACACTCAAGATTTTCAACTAACACTTTCCCTAGCTGGCCAAGGGCTCAGCCGTTCAGGTATATTTGCCACAATGGCGAGATTAATACCGTGAGGGGAAATGAAAATTGGTTGTATGCCAGGCAAATGCAACTCGCCAGCGAGGTATTCGGAGAGGATGTTAAAAAACTTTTCCCCATAATCAGACAAGATGGATCTGATTCTCAAAAATTTGATAACTGTCTTGAATTCCTAACCTTATCAGGAAGGAGTCTGGCCCACTCCATGATGATGATGATTCCTGAGCCCTGGGAAAAGCATAAGAGCATGGATAAGCAAAAGCGTGATTTTTATGAGTTTCATGCATGCCTTATGGAACCTTGGGATGGTCCAGCTTCCATTGCATTCTCTGACGGAGTTCAGATTGGTGCGGTATTGGATCGTAATGGGCTTCGTCCATCCCGCTATTATGTGACCTCTGACGATCGAGTTATTTTGGCTTCAGAAGTTGGAGTTTTATCTTCCATTCCTTCATCCAAAGTTGTCCGGAAGGGCAGGTTGGAACCGGGTCGTATGTTCCTTGTAGATATGGAGCAAGGTAGAATCATCGAAGATGCCGAACTAAAAGCCAACATTGCAAGTCAGGCTCCTTACGGTGAATGGATCAACCAGTCTATTATTTCTGAAGATTCTTTGCCTCAAAATACCCAAAGCATTGAGGATAATAATGAGACTTTGCTATGCAGACAAAAGACTTTTGGCTACACCTTTGAAGATTTAAGGTTTTTAATCGGTCCCAGTGCAGATTCCGGCAAACAACCGCTTGGGTCCATGGGTAACGATTCACCGCTCGCTGTTCTATCCGACAAATCTCAATTGCTGTACAATTATTTCAAGCAATTGTTTGCACAGGTGACCAATCCACCAATCGATCCTATTCGTGAGGAAATAGTTACTGCATCTGTGACCTTTGTTGGTTCCGAGGGCAACCTTACCCAGCCAGGTCCGGAAAGTGCGAGGATGATTAAGTTCGAAAGTCCTTTGGTGGGTGATGATGTAGTTCGTAAGTTGCAAGGAGATTTGCCTAAAGGTTTTCTTTCAGCGACCTTACCTATTCAATTTTCTGCTAAATCCTCCAACGGAGAAGGCAATTCCTTGCAATCTGGATTAGACAGACTTTTCAAAAGAGCGGATGAAGCGATTAACTCAGGTGTAAATATTTTGGTTCTTTCGGACCGCGATATTTCTCCTGAAGAAGCACCTATCCCATGTCTACTTGCTTGTTCTGGTTTACATCACCATTTGATTCGTCAAGGAACCCGTACAAAAGTCTCCTTGGTTATTGAATCCGGTGAACCTCGGGAAGTTCAACATTTTGCCCTTCTTTTGGGATACGGAGCTGATTTGGTAAACCCTTATCTTGCTCTCGAAACCGTCCGTCACCTAATACACACTGGTGATTTGGCTGGAGAACCACAGGCTGCTTGTGCAAAATTTTTAAAAGCTAATCTTAACGGCGTAATAAAAACGATGTCCAAAATGGGGATATCCACCATTGCTTCTTACCGTGGAGCCCAAATTTTCGAAGCTATTGGACTTAATCAGGAAGTCATTGATCAATTCTTTACCAAAACTCCATCCCGAGTTGAAGGTATAGGTTTAGATGCTATTTCAAATGAAGCTTTGGACAGGCATCAATCGGCATTTGCGGAGCGTGTGGATGGTAGAGCAACTAACTTAGATACAGGTGGAATTTACCAATGGCGTGCTAATGGTGAAAAACACCTCTTTAATCCTACGACCATTCACAAGCTACAAAAGGCTACAAGGCTTGGCGATTATGCTGTATTCCAGGAATACTCGAATGCGGTTAACGATCAATCCCGTGACCTTTATACCCTTAGAGGTTTGATGGAGTTTGTCTCTGATCCCTCTGATTCCGTGCCATTGGAGGAGGTAGAACCAGCCAGTGAAATCGTTAAACGTTTTAAAACCGGGGCTATGTCCTATGGGTCTATATCCAAGGAAGCTCACGAAAGTCTAGCCATTGCAATGAACCGTCTTGGTGGAAAGTCCAATACCGGAGAAGGTGGTGAAGATATTGACCGCTTTACACCCGATGAAAATGGGGATTCCCGAAGATCTGCCATCAAGCAGGTAGCGAGCGGTCGTTTTGGTGTCACTAGTTTCTACCTGGTAAATTCGGACGAGATTCAAATTAAGATCGTTCAGGGTGCCAAGCCTGGAGAAGGAGGGGAACTGCCCGGTCATAAGGTTTTACCTCCCATTGCCAAGACCAGGGGAACCACGCCAGGCGTTGGCTTAATTTCTCCTCCTCCTCACCACGACATTTATTCAATCGAGGATTTGGCCGAGCTTATTCATGACCTCAAGAATTCAAATCACCATGCCCGCATTAATGTTAAATTAGTTTCCGAAGTTGGCGTTGGTACGGTTGCTGCGGGTGTTGCCAAAGCCAAAGCCGATGTTATTCTTGTATCTGGTTATGACGGAGGAACGGGTGCTTCACCCAGATCTTCCATCCAGCACGCTGGTGCTCCATGGGAATTGGGATTGGCAGAAACGAACCAAACATTGCTTCTCAATGATTTACGAAGCCGGGTTGTTCTCGAGACAGATGGTCAGTTAAAAACAGGCAGGGATGTAGCCATCGCTTGTTTATTAGGTGCAGAGGAATTTGGATTTGCAACAGCTCCCTTGGTCACGCTTGGCTGCTTAATGATGCGGGTCTGCCACAAAAATACCTGTCCGGTTGGCATTGCAACCCAGGACCCAAGATTACGGGCAAAATTTGCTGGCGGTGCAGATGCAGTAGTAAATTTCATGAATTTCGTGGCCGAAGAAATCCGTGAAACGATGGCACGCTTAGGTTTTAGAACGATCAACGAAATGGTAGGTCGTGTGGATAAACTTGAGCTTCGTAAAGCCATTGATCATTGGAAAGCCAAGGGTCTGGACTATTCTGGAATTCTTTATCGTCCCGAAGTTGGTCCAGAAGTTGGCACTTATTGTCAAATGAAGCAGGACCATTTATTGGATAAGTGCTTGGATAATCGTGAAATCCTCAAGCAAGCCCAGCCTGCGATTACCAACGGCCAATCTGTCAGCATTGATTTGCCTATCATTAATACGGACAGAGTTGTTGGTACTATAACTGGTGCTGAAATTTCCCGAAAGCATGGCCCTGATGGCTTACCTGAGGATACCGTACGAATAAACCTCACAGGATCTGCGGGGCAAAGTCTTGGTGCCTTTTGTCCCAAAGGTATGACATTTACGGTTGTTGGAGATACCAATGATTATCTCGGGAAAGGGTTGTCCGGTGCTAAAATTATTGTTCGGCCCCCCGAGGATTCTCCTTTCGAAGCACATGAAAACATCATTGCTGGTAATGTTTGCTTCTATGGAGCAACTGGTGGCAGTGCTTTTGTTTCCGGTGTTGTAGGTGAAAGATTTTGTGTGCGTAATTCCGGTGTTCATGCCGTAGTGGAGGGCCTGGGTGATCATGGTTGTGAGTATATGACTGGTGGTCTTGTTTTATGCCTTGGTAAGACCGGAAGGAACTTCGGAGCTGGTATGTCTGGTGGAGTTGCTTACATCTTTGACGAAGACGGTGATTTCCTTTCTTCAAGACTTAATACTGAAATGGTCAAAACTTATCCTTTGGTCGAGTGTGAGGATGCGGAAATTGATAAAGTTAAAAACTTAATCAGCAGCCACCTTGAGTACACAGGATCTTCAAGAGCTAAATATTTACTGGAAAATTGGGATGATACTTCCCCAAAATTCATCAAAGTCATGCCTGAAGATTACGAGCGTGTTCTCTTAGCCATGAAAAAAGCGGAAGAAAGAGGATTGCAGGGAGATGATGCGATACAAGCTGCATTCGAAGAGAATGTGGCTGCGGGACATTAATCAAATTTTACTGACGATTTATTATGGGTAAACCAACTGGATTTTTAGAGAACGAGCGGAAAGCAATTCCTGACCGCAAACCACTGGAACGGATTAAGGACTGGAAGGAAATTCACGAACCATTTGATCCCGATCAAATTCGTAAGCAGGGTGCCCGCTGTATGGATTGTGGCACACCTTACTGCCACACAGGTATGACCCTGAGTAACATGGCCAGCGGTTGTCCTATCAATAACCTTATTCCTGAGTGGAATGACCTGGTGTATCAGGGCAAATGGAAAGATGCTTTGGACCGCTTGCACAAGACCAACAACTTCCCAGAATTTACTGGAAGAGTTTGTCCGGCACCTTGTGAGGGCTCTTGCGTATTGGGAGTTATTGAGCCTCCCGTGACAATCAAAAGCATTGAATGCTCCATCATTGACAAAGGATTTGAGGAAGGATGGGTAAAGCCTAATCCACCTGCGACCAGATCTGGTAAGAAAGTGGCAGTTGTTGGTTCTGGTCCTGCTGGACTTGCTGCTGCGGATCAGCTCAATAAAGCCGGTCATTCTGTGACTGTTTATGAGCGTGCCGATCGTATTGGTGGTCTTCTTTTGTATGGGATTCCCAATATGAAGTTGGAGAAGGAGATTGTTCAACGAAGAGTAGATCTCATGGCTGCGGAAGGTATTGAATTTGTCGTCTCCACTGAAATTGGAAAAGATCTCCCAGCTAAGAAGTTGGTTGAAGATTTCGATTCGGTCATTCTTTGCTGTGGAGCTACCAAGCCCAGAGACTTACCAGTTGAGGGCAGAGATCTGAAGGGCGTTCATTTTGCTATGGAATTCTTAACGCTTAATACTCAAGGTTTGCTTGAGTTAAAAGACGTTACTGCCTTTGAAACAGCTGCTAAAAATAAGCATGTAGTGGTAATTGGTGGAGGCGATACAGGTACCGATTGTGTCGGTACCTCTGTTCGGCATGGTTGTACCAGCGTTACTCAGCTTGAGATCATGCCTCGTCCTCCTGAGGAAAGAGCGGCCAACAACCCATGGCCGGAATGGCCCAAAGTCTACAAACTCGATTATGGACAGGAAGAGGCGAAAGAGGTTTTTGGTGAAGATCCTCGCAAATACCTTACCATGACCAAAAGGTTCATTGGGGATGATGCTGGTAATCTCAAAAGCATCATGATTTGTGATATCGAATGGCAGGAAAAAGACGGAAGATACTCTCCTGTGGAAGTAGAGGGCAGTGAAAGAGAAATACCTGCACAAGCTGCTTTTCTTGCGATGGGCTTTTTAGGTCCCGAAGATACGATTGCAGAAGAACTTGGTTTAGCGAGGGATTCGAGATCTAATATCCAGGCGGATTATGGTAGGTTTGCCACTAATATCGAAGGTGTTTTTGCCGCCGGAGATGTAAGACGCGGTCAGTCATTGGTGGTTTGGGCGATTAATGAGGGGCGTGCTGCTGCTCGTGAATGCGATCGTTTCCTTATGGGTGAAACCTCCCTTCCTTGATTTTATTACAATACTGTGCAGGTTGTTTGCTTGGATCTTGAGGGTGTTTTAATACCTGAAATTTGGGTCGCTTTTGCGGAAAAAACCCAAGTCGAAGAACTCAAGCGGACAACGAGGGATGAGCCTGACTATCAGAAGTTGATGGATTACAGGCTAAGCATTCTTGATAAGCATGGTTTTAAACTGCCTCAGATTCAGGAAGTGATTGAATCAATGGATCCCTTGCCAGGAGCTATCGATTTTGTTTCCAAACTGAGAGAATCCCACGAACTTATCATCCTTTCTGACACATTCAGAGAATTCGCATTACCTCTGATGAGAAAGCTTAATTTCCCCACCTTGTTCTGCCATGAACTCCAAATTGCAGATGACGGAAAAATTGAGAAAGTTAAAATTCGCTTAGAGGATCATAAAAGAAAATCCGTCCAGTATTTTCAAAAACTGAATTTCGAGGTCCTTGCAGCTGGTGACAGTTATAATGATCTTGGGATGTTGCTGACCGCAAATCAGTGTACTTTCTTTAATCCGCCAGTTTCGATTACCAATGAATACCCGGATATAAAAGTCTGCAAAACATATGAAGAGTTGCATTCATTTGTAATAGGCGAATAAAACACTTAATGATTGAAATCATCGTTGGTACGAATCGGAGAGGCAGCTTGTCCGAAGTTCTTGGAAATTGCCTTCTTGATCAATACCGTAAGTTACCCGCTGAGGCTCAATTGATGAGCTTGCAGGACTTACCTCCTGAAACATTTACTCCCGATGCATACCAAGAAAAACCTGCAAAAGTAGTCGAATTTACTGAAAGGGTGCTATGTGCAAAGGGCTTGGTGGTTATCACTCCTGAATACAATGGAAGTATGCCAGGTGCACTTAAGCTTTTCATTGATTTACTTCCCTTTCCTGAGAGTTTTGAAAACCGGCCTGTATGTTATATCGGGGTTGCTGCTGGACAGTTTGGTGGACTTCGTCCAGTGGAGCATGCGATGCAAGTTTTTGGTTACAGAAATGCCTATAATTATCCCAAGAGGGTCTTTCTCGCCAACTCTTATAAGGTAATTGATCCCGAAAAAGGCATTATGGATGAGGAAATTTCTTCGCGTCTGTCCGAGCAAGCCAAAGGTTTCATTGATTTCTGTAACTCCATACAAACCTAAAGACTGAAGAAATGCCGAGATCTGATTTGTCCGTCGTTGCTACTCATGCATGTGGATGGCCGAATCTGACAAAGCTTTCCAATGGAGATTTACTTTGCGTATATTTTAATGCTCCAAGTCATGGGCAGATGGAGGGTGACCTTGTTTGCTCTCTAAAGAAGAGCACTTCATCGAGGTGGCAAAAATTATCTGTAGTTTCCCGCAGACCACCGAGCGGAAACCGGATGCATCTGGCGGTGGGAACGGCGAATAATGGAGACATCCTTTGCTTCAGTAGTGGTTTTATTTTGGAGAATAAAAAATTTGTAGGGTTTGCCGGACACTGGTTGTCACGATCTTCCGATGGAGGTGTTTCCTGGAAAGAGGATAGAGAGCCTGCAATCCCCCAAAAACTCAGAAACGCAATACCCTATGGACGCATAGTTCGTGTGGATGATAACACTTTGGCATACTCTTGTTATCGGAGTCAGGGTAGGGGCAACCCTTCCGAGTCATGGGTATGTTTTTCTGAGGACGATGGAAAATCCTGGGATCGATATTATAAGCTAGGAAAAAATGATTCCAATGAAGTTGCTCTTTGCTCTCTCGATGGTGGAAAACTACTGGGGGCTACCCGAACCCATGTTGATCATCATGTAAAAATTTGTGAATTTTCTGCCACTTCTAGAAAGTGGTACGAGAAAGGTGCGGTTACACTTCCCATGCAGCATCCTGCAGATCTTATTCAGGTTGGGTCAAAAGCTTTATTGCTTACTTATGGGCTGCGAAATCGTGGATTGATGGGTTTTGCAGCACGCATGAGCTTGGATAGTGGTAAAACTTGGTTGCCACCATGGACTATACATCAGTGTGGCGATCAGGCGACTGACCTTGGTTATCCTTCTTCCGTTTGCTTGGACAACAAAGGAAATATAATGACTGCATTTTACACTGACTATGAACCCACTTTTAAAGCTAATGCAGCCAAATACCGAGTTCTAGTAAAGCGTTGGAATCTGTTTGATTGGATGAACGACGAAAACCGAAAGTTGGTCTTGTCAGGTATGTAGTGTAGTTTGAGATTTATCTAAACAGAAAGGCACCGTCCTCCCAAACGATGCCTTTCAAGTTATGCAAACCTTACTTAAAATAGTCGCGTAAGGCATAAAATTTCAAGAAATTTTATAAATAAAATCAAAAATATTATTTTTTACATTGAGTTTTAGCGGGTTTTTTTATCAGGACTTCTTTGTATTCTTTTCCAATCTTCTGAGAATTCTTTCTTGTGAAGTGAATAATTCGATGATTCTGCTGCTTGTTTCAATAAATCTCGATATTCTCTAATTGTCTCTTTTAGATCTGGACTGGTAACTAGATTTTTTTCCTCATGGGGATCATCTTCAAGGTCGTAAAATTCCCACTCGTTAAAAGAATGGTAGTGGATAATCTTATATTTTCCTTTTCGTAGCCCATGATGGTGAGCCACATGATACTTACCTGGGTAAATGTTTTGGGTGAAATAAATATCCTTATCTGGAGAAATTAAATTATAAACCTCGTTAGATCCTGTATTTTTTTCGTCTTTCAATGTCCCGCATAAGGTTTTAATGAATTGGTAAAAATCTGTATCTGCGAAAGGTTTATTTGGATCAAAAGGAGATGGTTTTGATCCATTTATTGAACTAAAAATAAATGGTATTCGAGAGCTAGGTTCATACATCCATTGATTTCCGAACCAACCAAATTCACCCGTGAATGACCCTCTCTCTGATAAATACATAAAATAAGACTGTGTGTTTGAAGCATCCTTTGTTGAATCAAAAAGTCTGCCGATATTTTCGTCCAGTGCCAGAAGGCAGCGAAGGTAGTTTTTTAAAAATCTCTGATACTTAAAAATCGCAAGGGCGTCTTCTTCTGGAGACTCTCTGGCAAAAGCTTCATTTTGAGGTTTCCAAGACAATGTCCATGCACTTTTTTGCTCATCATTCATGGAATTGATATTTTTCTCTAAAATGGAGATGTTTGTATCAGTGATATTTTTATCGGACCTGTTGTACAGAAAGAGATCATGCTGTGGATCAAGGTCCCTATAAATATTCATCTGCTGGTATTTATTAGCGGGGGTACGTTCATTGAAATCAGTAAAAAAATTATCTGGAGTGCTGAACCATTCATTATTGTATTTTGAGATCATACGCACGGGGGGAATCCATGGTCTTTGGGTTGCTTGGTAAGAAACCAGCACGAAAAAAGGTTTTTTCTTATTTCCCCGTTTTTTGAGCCAGCGGATTGCAAGGTCTGTAATTACATCAGTTGTGTGACCCTCTATGATCTGATTACGAGACGATGATTTAATTTCCGGATTAAAAAAAATCTGAGAATCTTTGAGAATCTGCCAGCTAGAAAACCCGAAATCTTGAGGATCTTTGCTTGATGTCCATGAACCAAAAAAAGCGCATTCGTAACCAATTGAATTTAGATATTCTGGTAGCAATTCTTTGCCGGGAACCTGTTTTATTCGGTCATGTTTGGGCAACCCACTAAGTAAGGGGAAAGCGGTTTTTCCACTATTTGAATTTGTGCAATATGCTAGTGGGTGAGAAAATCCGGATTGGATGATTCTGGTAAGCTGTGGAGTGGGGTTGATCGATGAACCTTTGAGATCAAGTGAACCAAGCAAACTTGTAGCATGGTTATCAGAAATGCAGACTACAAGATTAGGACTTTGACCTTGCTCATCAGCAAACACAACCTGATCTGTAGATAGACAGATAAATAGATACCATAGACATCTTTTGATCATGAAATCACCTTTGGTAGTCTTAGAAAAAAAGCGAATCTTTTTGAAAAACTTCTCTTACAATCCATCTTGAATGCGGGAATATGTGACAACATCTTCTTGTGTAGGTCTAAAAATAGTTTAGAAGTTTAAAAAATGTGCGGTATAG
Organism: Opitutales bacterium; assembly: GCA_038136415.1. Lineage (GTDB taxonomy): Bacteria > Verrucomicrobiota > Verrucomicrobiia > Opitutales > Seribacteraceae > Chordibacter. The sequence continues at coordinate 2,545 of JAYPZT010000024.1, read as the reverse complement.
TTGGATATTTAGGAAAAGGGATTGCTCAAGAGCCACTCATCGATGGATTGCGTCGTTTGGAGTACCGGGGATACGACTCAGCTGGGGTTGCGTTTCATGACGGAGATTCTTTTTCCATAGCCCGTGAAACTGGCAGGGTAGAAAACTTATCCAAATCCTTACAGGGAGAATTTAGTAGATCAGGTCTTGGTATTGCTCACACCCGATGGGCTACTCATGGTGCGGTAACCGTATCGAATACACACCCACATCTAAGCCACGATAAAAAATTTGCGTTGGTTCACAATGGTGTGATCGAGAATTTTTCCTCCCTTAAAAATTTTCTTCTCAAAGAAGGGGTACAATTTTCTTCCGATACTGATTCCGAAGTACTCTGCAATCTCATTGCATATCACTACAATGAGCTGCCTGAGGGAGACGATCGTTTCATCCAGGCAGTTAGTGTGGCTCTGGCAAAGTCACGCGGTGCTTATGGTATTGCGGTCATGTGCATTGATTATCCGGATATGATGGTGGGTGCCCGTCGCGGTTCTCCGTTGGTTGTGGGTATTGGAGAGGATGCAAATTTTATTGCCAGTGATGCTTCTGCCTTTGTGGGAAGAGCGAAAGAAGCGGTTTTTTTAAAAGATGGTGAGTTAGCGATTCTTCGTGGAAGTGATTTCCGGATTACCAACCAGGAGGGCCACGAAGCCGAAGCGATTGCCCAGCCCCTTGAGCAGACATTGGAGGAAGTGGAACTCGGTGATTTTGGTTCCTACATGGAAAAAGAAATCTTTGAACAACCTTCCGCACTTCGAAATACCCTCAGAGGTCGATTCGGTGACGACGGAACCACGGCTAAGCTTGGTGGTTTGGAGGGCCATGAGGATGAGCTTAGAAATGTGGACCGTATTATTTTTGTTGCCTGTGGTACGGCAAGACATGCCTGTATGGTGGCAGAATATTTAATTGAAAAACTCGCCCGTGTGCCTGTCGAGGTGGAGCATGCATCTGAATTTCGTTACCGTAATTCACCCAAATCCGGACGCTCGTTAGTAATTGCAGTCAGTCAATCAGGGGAAACTTTAGATACTTTGGAAGCTGTCCGGGAGGCTAAGACGAAAGGCTTGCTTACCCTTGGTATCACTAATGTGGTCGGTTCATCTCTAGCCCGCGAAACCGACGGCGGGGTTTACCAGCGCGTTGGTCCTGAAATTGGGGTTGCCTCCACCAAAGCGTTTTCTTCCCAGGTTTGCTTGTGTGCGATGCTCGGATTGGCTCTTGGCAGAATGCGTGATTTATCTCCCACCGATGGAGCAGGCATTGTGGACGCTTTGCAAACCATGCCAGACTTGGTTGCTGAAATTCTTCAGAAAGGGGAAGAAATCAGGGAATTGGCAGTAAAATATGCCAAAGCTGAGCATCTTTTGTTCTTAGGCCGTCAGAGTCTTTACCCAGTTGCTTTGGAAGGTGCCCTAAAATTAAAGGAAATTTCCTATGCCCATGCGGAAGGTTATCCAGCTGCTGAGCTCAAGCATGGCCCTATCGCATTAATCAATCCAGAGTGTCCGTCTATTTTTCTGGTTGAAGGAACCAAGTTATCCGCCAAGACCATTGCAAATATGCAGGAGGTAAAAGCAAGGAAAGGACCAGTGATTGCATTTGCACCGGCGGATATTGAAATTCCAGAGGGTGCTGCGGATGATATCTTCCGCTTGCCAGTTGCTCACGAGATTGTTCGACCCATTCTGGCGAACTTACCTTTGCAACTCTTCGCCTATCATTTTGCCCGCTTGCGTGGATTGGATGTAGATAAACCCAGAAATTTAGCTAAATCTGTTACCGTAGAATAGCTCTTCCAAGCGAATCAAAATTTACATTGCCTCCTCTATTTGGTTAATTGCCTCCAGTGCTCCGATGGGCAAAGAAATTATACCTGTGGGACTTTGGCTATCCCTGGGGTTCACCCGGATCATATTACAATTAAATTCCTTCCAGGTGCTTTCACAAAAGAAGCGTACCGTGGGCACATCCAGTCCGGCACCAAACTCCATGAGAAGAAGATTTTCCGTTCCATGCTTCTGTAACCATTGATCCAGCTGTTTTTCCTGTATCGAATGTATGCTGTCATCCCAGTAGAAATCTGAAAACATCAGAATGTTTGGTCGGGCGAGGCACTCACATCTTGGACATTTTGGCATGGGGGATAAGCAAGTAAGTGTATCAGAACAAATTTCGAAAGTATGATCTTTAGTATCATTAAAATTCCATACCGGTTGGCCGCAATTCTCTAGGCATTGCAATCTCATCAGTGAACCATGGCATTCTAAAATTTTTTGATCCCAGCCAGATTTACCAAAGTGCCCGTCGACATTGGATGTAAAAACAAAGCTGGGAATTTTAAAAGTTTCTACCCAGTTATTTAAAATTCTGTAACCCTCGTGAGGATTAGTTGATTGATAAAGGTTATATCGATGACCATAAAAGCCCCATGCTAATTCTGGACTTTCGGAAAACCATCTCGGGTTCGCCATTTCTTCAAACCTAATGCCCAGTTTTCTTAGCG
>JAYPZT010000023.1:0-12879 GCA_038136415.1 Opitutales bacterium | reverse complement strand
AGCCTCGCTTGCAGTAAATATGAATAAACCTGTACAGGACATATCGTACGATCTGTTGAAAATGAAACTTCTCGATAATGGACAGGTTCTGTCCTTAAGGAGGTCAAAAAGAGTTCACCTTGGGGAAGGAATTTCTCGGACTGAGTTTGGCGGGGTAGTGGTGGACGGTGACCAGATCGAATTGCGTGGTCCATGGACAGAAAGTAGTTCACTCCGTCCTTTTGTGGGGGCCTCTTACTTTCATGATGCCAATGCCGAGAAGGGAATGTGCTCGGCTCGATTTCCTTTTATTGCTCCGGAGGATGGATTGCACGAGATCAAGGTTTCATTTTCGGTATTTGGGAATCGTGCGGGGAATATCCGATATGAAATCAATCATGGCGAGGGTTCAGAGAATGTTTTTGTGGATCAAAGACAACCCCATTTAAAGGGTGAATTATGGTGCTCTCTTGGTTCTTTTCCTTTCCAAAAAGGAGAACAGTACTTTGTGGAACTTTTTAATGAAAATACAAAGGGTTATGTGGTTGTTGATGCTTTGCAAATTCTTGCCCTCTAAGAAAAAAGATCTTCTAGAGAAAACACCATGCTACCCAAAAAGAAACAGATCTTTAAAATTTTAGGCCTGCTCTGCATTTTTTCTTTTTAATCGATGAAACGAAGATCATTCATCAATAATTTTGCTTCTTCTTTCGCCTTTACTTATCTTCCTAGCTCGGTCTTTGGGGCAAATCAGCGTTTACAGATTGCATCGATCGGGGTTGGAGGAAAAGGACGAAGTGACTCGGACCAATTGGGTCGGCATGGGGAAATTATTGCTCTTTGTGATGTGGATCAAAAAAGGCTTCAATTTGCCGCCCAGCAAAATAAAAGAGTACAAAAATTTTCTGATTTCCGGGAATTGATCACCCTTCTCGGAGACCGCATTGATGTCTTAAGCATAAGCACCCCTGATCATTCGCACGCACTGGCTGCACAGATGAGCCTGGAATGCGGAATCCATGTGTTTGTTCAATCTCCCCTTACCCACACAGTCTGGGAGTCTCGCCAGTTGAAAAAGTTGTCTAAAGAGAAGAAATTATGCACGCAAATGGGAATCCAGGGAACTGCTCAGGATTCTTTTCGTGAAGCGGTTGAATTTTTGCAGGCTGGTCGCCTTGGGGAAATCAAAGAGATTCATGTTTGGACAAACAAGCCAAGTTGGCCACAGGCTCCTATGATAGTGGATCAACCGCAAGAGAAGAACAGAGTTCCGGATCATCTAAATTGGTCCTGCTTCCTTGCAGGCAGTTCAAATCGAGCTTATCATTCCTGTTACCATCCCTATAATTGGAGAGGTTGGCTGGATTTTGGTTCTGGTGCTTTGGGAGATTCGGGTTCTCATTTGATAAATCTGCCTTTGATGGGGTGTGATCTTCCATCGCCGCAAAAAGTCCAGTGTTTGCATCGCGGGCCAGTCAATCCTCACACTTATCCTGCATGGGCTACAGTTAGGTATGAATTTCAATTGAATGAAAAATCCGCCATTCCACTAATTTGGTACGAGGGCCGGGTTGGGCATCTTGGAGATAAATTGCGTGGAAAAACAAATCATCCTCCCACAGATCTGTTTTCAGGTATTGCAATTCCTTCCAGCGGTTCCCTCCTGGTAGGAAGCAAAGGCATGCTTCTCACCAGAGGAGAATATGGCACAAATTGGTATCTTAATCAGGGGAAAGGGTGGAATGATTATTCATCGTTGCCCCGAACGAATCCAGTTCTGCCCAGAAATGGGCGGGGAGATTCAGGCATGAAAGATGAACTGGTTCGTGCTGTGAAACTTGGCAGACCTGATCTCTGTGTGGCAAACTTTGATTACTCTGCTAGGCTGGCTGAAATTTGCCAACTTGGGAATGTGGCAATCTTGGAAGGAAACGAGATCGAATGGAATCCTCAGGAAATGAAAACTGGCAGTGCAAGCAGTGACCGAAGATTATCCAAGGCCTACCGCAGGGGTTGGGAGGTAAAAGAAGTTTAAGCAAACTTCCTACAGGTACATGCTGTCATAGATGTCGGCAATTTTTCGAATCGCCACTGCGAAAGATGCCGTTCTCCGATCATTAATCTTAGAATTACTAAGATGCATTTCTTTGATCTCTGAGTAAGCTTCACGCATCGTATCTTCCAGTCCCGATCTGACCAATGCGAGCTCATTAGGTCCCTGGAGAATCTTTTCTTTCGACTCGCAGTCGATCTTTTTTCCGGTGCTGGATTCTATAAGATCGAGAATACGTTCATTCTGGGCGACAGCGAACCGGCGATCCATCCGACCAAACCGGACATGGGAAAGATTTTTCAGCCATTCGAAATAAGAAACGGTGACTCCCCCCGCGTTGAGGAAGGCATCAGGGATGATGAAGGTTCCTTTTTCCTTTAAAATTTGATCCGCTTCATAGGTGACGGGACCATTGGCTGCTTCCGCAATCACTTTTGCTCGGATTCGATTGGCATTGGCAGAGGTAATCACACCTTCCATGGCAGCAGGGATTAAAATATCGCAGGGGTGTTCCAGGAGTTCAGATCCATTAGGAAGGAAAGTCGCATTCTGAAACCCTTCCACTTTACCTGTCTCCTGCTTGTATGTGGCAACATCATCAACATGCAGACCATTCTCATTAAGCAGGGCACCATCTCTTTCAATGATGCCGATGATTTTAGCACCATCTTCCTCTTCCAAAAATTTCGCCACATGATAGCCCACATTGCCCAGACCCTGCACAATGATTTTTTTTCCTGCGAGCCCACCTTCCAGGTTGGCTAGTTTACAGTCATCTGGATGCCTGAATAATTCCTGGATTCCATACTGAACACCCCGTCCAGTCGCTTCAATCCTGCCATCAACTCCGCCAAAATGAACGGGTTTGCCAGTGACACATGCCTGAGCATTTATTTCGCTTGGGTGCAGACGTTGGTACTCATCTGCAATCCAGGACATCATTCTTTGCCCAGTACCCATATCGGGTGCTGGCACATTAATACCAGGGCCTAATAAGCCTCGTTTATCTAGCTCTTGTGCGAATCTACGGGTGATATGTTCTAGCTCTTCCAGTGTATATTTTTTTGGATCAATACGAAGAGCACCCTTGGAGCCAGCAAATGGTACATTTACAATGGAGCATTTATAGGTCATCAGGGCAGCCAGTGCTTCCACTTCTTGCTGGTCCGCGAATGGAGCAAAACGAATACCACCTTTGGCAGGAAGTATGTGTTCGCTGTGAGTCGCTCTCCAGCCCGTAAAAATTTCGTAAGTTCCTCTAAGTTCGACCCCGAACTTCATTTCACAGATTGCGTTGCAGGTACGAATCTGGCGAGCTAAGCCCTTAGGTAAATCTAGGGCATCTGAGGCTTGGTCGAAGTAGAGATTTACACTATCGAGGAAAGAAACACTCTGCGATTTGGACATAAAGAACCCCTGACTGAAAAAAAACAGCTAATCAAACCCGAAATTATGATTTTTCGGGAAACTTTCAATGATGCGGGATTCGCATCATTGTAGGGGTTACCAGTCTGAATTTCTTTTCGGGCGGTCTTCGCGAGGCTTGGCCTCATTTACCTTTAGTGGACGGCCTTCCATTTCCTTGCCATTCATTGCCTCAATGGCATTTTGTGCTTCGCTTGCTTCATTCATAGTCACAAACCCAAAGCCTTTTGAGCGACCAGAAGGGCGTTCTGTGATGACGGAAGCACGATCGACGGTTCCAAATTCGCTAAATGCATCTGCTAAATCCTGGTCTTTAACAGACCAAGGTAGGTTTCCCACATAGATTTCCATATTTTGTATTGATTCTTTAATGATTAAAATCGCTGTAGACTCCTTTTGGTTGAACGAGTCTACAATTGGTATTGAAAATACAAACAGGTCATCGAAAACCTCCAATCGCCGGAGCGAGTAAATTGAAGATATTGTCGTTGGGTATTGATTAGATCAATCACAAACAATGAAATAAATCTGACAAATTTTTTCATGGTCAAAACGGATTCTTGGTTGATACGATTCTCGGATGATCGAGATTTTTGAAGTAACTGAATCCAATGAATCCACACTTAAGTTGGTTAACAGGCTTTTGCCCCAGTTGTCTAAATCTGCACCGCCACTTACCTCAGGCAAATTAGAGGACATTGTCCAATCCACTCATGTCCATTTATATATTGCCCAGGAGGGTGCTGAGGTTCTTGGTATGCTAAGCTTAGTTGTTTTTCCAATTCCAACTGGAATTCGTGCATGGGTGGAGGATGTAGTTGTGGATGAAGCGGCAAGAGGCAAAGGGGTGGGGCGTGCTCTTTCCGAGTATGCACTGCAGGCTGCAAATGAAAAAGGTGCATTAACCGTGGACTTAACTTCCCGACCAAGTCGGGTAGCCGCTAATCAATTGTATCAAAAAGTTGGTTTTCAATTGAGGGAGACAAATGTTTACCGATTCCAGCATGAGCTGTAAAAAATCCTGCACTTTAAGGTGGATTCGCTCCATCTGCATGGTTTCTTTCCTTTGCAGTGTTGGTTATCCAGGCACGATTGCCTTGGCAAATGATGTTTCCCGACCAGACATTCTTTTCTCAGTTGATACACTGAGTATTGAGCAAAGCGGAATTTCCAAGTGGGTGGAGGAAAAATATCCATTCCTTAGAGAATGGGCAGAGGAATTGGATGAAGACTTTAAATCTCCATTGAAGGTGTACGAAGCGATGGGATTGAACGAAGAAGATTTTTCCTTTTTCTCTTTTCGGCTGGATGGTTTGGACTCATTGAATGAGGCAAACAGTACTGGGCCGCTTTCATTATCTCAGATTTTTCTGGAAATGAATCTTTGGGCTGAGAAGCCCATGAATTTAGAAAGTTTCATCAATTGGTTGGAGAATGAATTAGCCAGCGAATTTAGATCTAAAAAAGCGGTTAAGAGTATTCTGGTGGATAGATGGATGAATGACACGCAGCTCCGGTTTGCCGTAGATTTACAAAAGCTTGATTCTATCTCTGGAGGTAATTCAGAGGATTCCGTTTCGCTCGACAGTAATTTTTCCGTTCACATCAATTTGGAAGCAAATAAAACCAGGATTCGGGGCTTTCTAAAAAACCAAATCGATAGGGAGTTAATGAAGTTGGAAAACTTTGAACAAGTCTCCCTACTTTCTCAACTTGATCCTGATAGGCAGGTGTCCTTTTACATGAAGCTTCCTGAGTTTATAACCAGTAATTATCTCTCTGGTGACCAGGCAGAAAACCCATTTGCGACGGTGATCGAAGGAATCGAGGAAGTTGTCTGGGGTTTGAGCTTTCGGGATCATTCAGTTTCTTTTCAGCTCTTGATTGGTTGTAAAGAAAATGCGGTATCAAGTGCCTTGGGATCTCTTTTACAAGGCTCTTTGGGCATGGCTCAACTTGGATTGATGGAGGATGCAGAAGCCCGGGTACTGCTTGATTTGATCAGAAAAATCAAAATCGAACCCGATGCCAGGGCAGTGAGGGTTTCTATGGAGGTCACATCCGAGGAATTGGGGCAGGTGATTTCCGGACAACTGGCCTCCCTTGCTCCGGCGCCTTCTCTTTCACTACACGCGAGCGGTCCTAAGGCGATGCGGGGTAAAGATGCCCCTGATATTTTGCTTTCCACGGTTAAGGATGAAGAATTTTCATTACTCTCCCATAGAGGGAAAGTGGTGGTTCTGGATTTTTGGGCAAGTTGGTGCCGCCCTTGCCGCACTGCTTTACCCATTTTGTTAGAGGTCAGTACGAGATATCCTGCATCTGAATTTTGCCTGATGACGGTCAATCAGGAAGAAAGCCAGGAAGAGATTTCAGATTTTCTTACTCGTTATGATTTGGAAAATTTGCCTGTGGCTATGGATTTAGATGGGAAGATTTCAAAACAATATCAAGTGCAGGGAATTCCTCAGACGGTAATCATTAACCAAGAAGGTAAGGTGGAAAAAGTGTGGGTTGGTTTCTCTCCTTTTCTCGAAAATGATTTAGTTGCGGAGATTGATGACTTACTCGCCCGCTAGGTAAAAAAAAGTCTTATTTTGCTAATGATTTGTCTCAAATTCTAATTCTTTGGCTATGGGTTATTATTAAATTTTAACCATCCACCAAACGCTGAAAGGAGAGACCAACCATGATGAAGGTAAATGATTTCCAAAAATATGAAGTTACACTCAAAATTCCCTACGAAAGTTATTTCGGCCTAATTTACGAAACCAAGTATCTCCTCGAAGCCAGATTGTGTCCTGATCGCTGTTTTATTGCACATCACACCATTTACGCATGCAATCGACGAAAAGCGGTAGAGAAAGCCTCCCAATGGTACAACAAAGATTTGAGGCAGGCACTGGGGGCCCCTCATTTGTTTATGACCATTGATGACCCCATGAATGAGGTACACTACGAGGAGGGGTTTATCTGTAACGAACTTAAAAACAAGTACCTGGACGACATTACCCGTGATCGTTTGATTGAAGAGTCCAAGGGCGATCTGGCGGTGGATGATTCTATCGGGACAGAAACTCACCCTCCTGCCAGTGTGAAGAGGGTGCGCAGAAAGAAAAAGCAGGATATAAAGTTAACCTCAAGACTGACCCAAACACCAGGCGGTACCATTTATTATCGTATGACTGAATTACCCACCTCATCAGACGGGCGGGTGAAGTACCGTTCGGTGAAACTGAGTTCAAAATCCCTTGCAAAAGCGGAGAAGGAAGTGATCAGGCGCAGGCTTAATAAATTCGAGGAATTTTCTGTTGGAAAATCAACCGAGTCCCTCAATGCTGAACCGAAAGCTGCCTGAATAACTTTCAACCCCCCGACCTTGTATGGATTCATCATCATCAGACCGTTCAACAGAGCTTGTTCAGTTGATGATGAAATATCAGCGAAGAATTTTTGCTTATATCCATACACTTGTGCCGTCCCGCAGTGATGCAGAAGATATTTTACAAGAAACAAGTTTAACCATTTGTGAGAAATTTTCTGATTTTAAAGAAGGAACCAATTTTTATTCATGGGCTTGTCAGATTGCCTATTGGAAAGTGCGTGCTGCCCGGAAGAAGTATGCCACTTCCAAGGTACTCTTTAATGATGAGGTATTGGAGGTAATTTCCCAGACCCGTATAGAAATGGAAGAGGAATTGGATCATCGTCATGGTGCGCTATCAAAATGTCTCCAAAAATTAAATGAACGGGACAGGAGATTGGTGCTGGTCAGATATGAGTCCGGACATAATGTTAAAGCTGCAGCACAAGCCTCTGGGCGCACGATTCAGGGAGCATATAAAGCCCTGACGCGGATCAGGAAGGTGTTGTTCGATTGCGTCAGTCTCGAGCTTTCAACTCAAAATATCTGAAGAGATGAAGTTATCAGACGAAGAGCTCGTAACCCTCTTTGAGTTACTGGATGGTCTTATCGAAAATAACCTTCCTGCAGAAAAGAAAAAGATTTTGGAGGCTTGGATCACCGAGTCGGAGGAAGCACGGAAGCATTACATTAGATACATGGATCTGTCCTCAAGCTTGCAGCATTATGCCGAAGAGAGAGTGTCAGATGAAACTACTCCCGCACCTGTTGTTACTGCAGGTGAACGGTTGATTCAATTTGTCAATCCATGGCTACCAGTTGCCGCCTTGCTTTTGTTTGGAGCATATATTTTCTTTTCTTACCAAACTTCCGATCCGTTACCCATTAATGATAGAATTTCAGCAGTGGGAGATGGAACGCAAATCCCGCCCTACAAGAATATGGAAGCAGATTCAGTCGCGGTTCTTACCCGCTCCGTCGGCTTGCGGTGGTCAGAAGATGCTGATTTTCGTCCGCGTGAAAACAGCTCCCTTCCACCATCGACTTTAAAAATTGAGCATGGTATGGCTCAGGTCGAATTTGTTGACGGTGCAGTGGTTGTGCTTGAGGGGCCTGCCGATTACGAATTAGTGCATGGCAATGGCAGTCATTTACGATTGGGTAAACTTCGTGCCCATGTTCCTAAAGTAGCCGTTGGGTTTACGGTCGGTCTTCCCTTGGGCGAGGTGGTTGATCTGGGGACTGATTTTGGAATCGAAGTGCATCCAGATTCTTCCGCCGAGGTCTTTGTCTACAATGGAAAAATAAAATACCAAGGGCAGGACATTTTCGGCAATCAGGTATCCAAGGATCTGACCTCCAGGCAGGCAATCCATATCCGTTCCGATGGCGAGATTTATCCTTTGGAAATGCCCAGTGGGGATTACCTGGGAAGTGCGGAACTTGCAACCCGTTCGTTTGAGCAATCCCAGCATCGTCGGTCCGCGTGGATGAATTTTAGTCGCAAGCTTTTTTCCCGTTCAGATACCAGACTTTATTACGGCTTTGATAACCACGCAAAATGGGACCGAGTTCTCAAGGATGAGACCCAAAGAGAGCAGGGGGCTGGAAATGGTGCGGTGATCGGATGCAATTGGACTCAGGGGCGCTGGCCGGGGAAGGGAGCCCTGCAATTTTCCAAGTCCAACGACCGGGTTTGTCTAAATTTGCCTGGCGAGTTAAAAGCGGTGACTATGGCAGCTTGGGTAAAGTTGGATCAGCTGTCCAAGCCAGTCTCGCCCCTGGTGTTTTCAAGGCCTTACAAAAAGGGTGCGATTGGATGGTCAGTAAATCAGGACGGCCAGTTAATTCTCCAGGTTTGTTCACCGGATAATGAAGTTAACAGCTACATCTCACCCGTTGCGGTAACGGAGGAAAGACTTGGCCAGTGGATTCACCTGGCTACATCCTACGATTCGACCAACCAGTGGGTCAGTCACTTTGTGAATGGTAGGTCTTTCAGCCGCGAAAAAATATTTAACCAGCAGCCAGTTTCCCTCAAGAAAGGATTGCTTGGATATTCGCAGGCAATCCCTCCTTTTCAGAAAGGTATCGCTCTTCATGGCTGTGTGGATGAGTTCGCTATTTTTGGTTCGGCCTGGGAGGAAGATCAGATACGAGAACTATATGAGGCTGGAAACCCCTACGGTAATTCCAACTCAATTCTTTCCGCTCAGCCTTAGTTGCTCTCAGGTAGCCTCGTTCCCCAAAGTGCCTGCATCCCGTGTCCAAGATGGGCGGGATGAATCAGTTCCCTGAGTGCCTGCATTTCCTTGTTCATTCCCGTTTTTCTGTTGGCGAAAATTTCTTGTATTCTTTGGCTGGCATGGTTCAGAAGAAAGGATTCCTGCGTTTGAATAGTGGTATTTTTAAAGCCATGATGATTCATGCTTTCCATAAGATGATCCCAACACAGATGGCAGGTAATGTCCTGTTCCCCCGGTTGTGCCAAGATATCGGTGATCATTTGATGTTTCCAATAACCACGTGCTGTGCCTTCAGGTCGGTCATGAAGCAGGGTCGATCTTGGTAGCCCATAGTCAAAGGTGAGGAACAGTCCATTCCACTTAGATTCACCAAGGATGGAGTTAAGGCTTATTAGGGATCCAGAAGGCCAGTCTAAGGTATAGCCGTCCTGTGCTGCATCTGGTAATTCAGCCGGAATAGAATTGGTTTGTTTGATAGGTATCTCTTTGAATATGTCTCCCTCTAAAGACACACCCATTTCCTGCCAGCATTTCTTTTCTGCGGAATAACGAAACCTTTTGAATGGTTGTGCATCCAGCCATTCATTACTGAAAACAATGGCCTGATCTGGAATTTGAATAGGGTCGTTAAGATGGATGGTCTCAAGACTGGCAAAAGGGTGATCCAGTCCCGCCAAGGTCGCCTGATTCGGTTCAGCGGCAATTTCGACAAAAGAAAATTCCGAGAGTTTTTCACCCCCAAGAATTTTTGTACAACTACTAATAATTAACTCAGCCCAGAGCCTGCCAAGTTTTCGGGAAGTGTAAAAATCAGTGCCCCGATCCGAGCCTACCCGTTTTCTTTTTTTTTGGTAGTATCCAATCTCGGGATCGTAGAGAGCCCATTGCACGAAATCATCGAAGGGCAGGGCAGACCTTTCCTCCAGGCATTTGATGTATGACTGGATGGTCTTCTCGTCAGGCTTTGGCGTTGGCATAGACATAAGCGTTGGCTATGATGTATAGAGTGAAACTCAAGCGAGTACTTCAAGGCGAATCTTGTTCCTGGATCAGGTTATCTGCGTATGCTTTGCTTGGCTGGGTCATAGCTTCCATTGGCTTGCAGTTGTACTTTAACCCATCCAGTCGCTCATGGCTGGATCCTCAATATTGGACCGCACTTAAGAAAGTGGGCGAGTCGATGAGGCTGGCAGAGGCAAATTACTATGATTCGAATAAATCCAGCTTTGAAAAATTGAGCAAATTGGCGATTTCCGGGATGACTCAATCATTGGACCGGCATTCCGCTTATTACGATTCCTCTGAATTTCATCATTTTGAGGAAAATATGCATATGCGATATGCCGGAATTGGCATTAAAATCAGGTCGGGTAAACAGGGCATATTGATCACCAGAGTATTTAAAAACAGTCCGGCGAAGGAGGTTGGTCTACTTGCTGGGGACCACATCCTTGAAGCTGATAATCATTTGCTCGCAGGAATGAATATTGATGAAGCTGGAGAAATCATCAGGGGAGAGCCCGACACTCTAGTTTCACTAAAAATAAGGGGACTGGATGGCAGGGATCGCTTATGTGCGGTGCTCAGGAAGAAAATTGAGTTGTCCAGCGTGGATAACTGGTGGGTGGATGAAAATAAGACAGCTTACTTAAAAGTTTCCCAGTTTACCCAGCGTACCCAAATCGAAGTGGAGGAAGCGTTGCAATCGATTCAGGCACTTGGAGCTAGGTGCCTGATTCTTGATCTTCGTGATAACGGGGGCGGCGTATTGGATTCAGCGGTGGAAGTAGCAGGGTATTTTCTCAACCCTGCGGAAACGGTGGTTTCTCTTAAAGGGAGAAGGCCGGATAAGAACCGTATTTACAAGCCCTCTTCGGTGCGTGATCCTTTGGGCCTTCCTATGGTCGTATTAATCAATCAAGGGAGTGCCAGTGGAGCCGAACTACTGGCCGGTGCATTATCGAAACATGGCAGGGCAAAACTGGTGGGCGAAACTTCATATGGAAAAGGTTCGGTTCAATCCATTTACCAAATGTCGGATGATTCAGGATTGCGACTGACCACCGCTAAATACTATTTACCAGATGATTCCACGATTCATGAAAAGGGAATTGACCCGGATTATCTCGTAGAGTGTTCCGACGAAGATGCCGCTAAATTGTCCACTCAGAACGATTTGCTGCGTACTCTCGACAAAAACCAAGCTGAGTCTTTGCTCGGATTTGCTCTGCTTGCAGATCAACAACTCCATAAAGCAATAGAAGTTGTCCGAGGAAGTCTGATAAGAGAAAATTGAAAGAATGATTTTGGGAATCGAAAGTTCATGCGATGAGTCCGCCATCGCTTTACTTCATAAAAACGGCAATGTGATGGGTGAATGGATTCATAGTCAAATTGCCAATCATGCAGATTATGGCGGAGTAGTTCCCGATGTTGCCGTGCGTGAACATATGGAAAAGTTTTTTCCCCTTCTCGATCAAGCCAAGCATGCCAGTGAATTGTCTGATGTAGTCGATTTGATTGCAGTGACTAGAGGACCTGGGCTCATTGGTTGTTTGGGAGTAGGTCTAACCATGGGAAAAACTCTGGGAAATCTTTGGGGGGTTCCCGTGGTCGGGGTGAATCATCTTCGGGGACATGCCTTTTCTCCTTTTATGCATCTAGGTTCCTCTCTCGAGCAATGGGCAGAATATTTGCCTCATCTCGGGCTCTTGGTTTCGGGGGGGAATACAATTCTGTTTGAGGTTTCAAAGGACATTCAAATTACTGTCCTTGGGCGGACCATGGATGATGCAGTGGGAGAAGCACTTGATAAAGGAGCCAAACTTTTGGGCCTTTCTTATCCAGGTGGTGCACAAATGGAGAAATTTGCTCAGGATGGAGATCCGGGTGCTTTTAAATTTCCAGTTTACCAATCATCCAGGAACGATCTTTCCTTTAGTTTTTCAGGACTCAAAACCAGCATGCTTTATACGCTGCAAAAAATGAATGAAACAGAGGTGAAGCAGAATTTTGCTGATCTTTGTGCATCTTATCAACAGGCAGCGGTCGTTCAATTAGTCCGCCAGACGCAGGCTGCATTGAAGCAGGGCACATACAATAGCCTAGGTTTATCCGGAGGTGTGGCCAATAATCAAACCCTGAGAGACCGGTTTCATGCCTTGGCAGAAGATCTTGGGTTTCCTCTGCTGGCTGCTCAAAAAAAACATACCGGGGATAATGCGGCCATGATTGCTTTTGCTGCCCTGGCCGATCCAGCTGGAACATGGTCTGATTTGGACGGTTCCCTGAATGTCAGCCCAGGTTTGAAGATGGACGATCATCCATCTTCTATTCCCTGACCACACCTTCTTGCCACCATCACCAAAATATGTAATCTGAATCTTTTATAAAAATGATATCTGATCCAAACCAACCCAAGAAATTAGCCGCCAACGAAGGCCTCAAAGAGCGTAGTAACTTTCTCAGAGGCACTATCCTTGATGGGCTTGCAGATACTTCAACCGGAGCGATCTCTGCGGATGATGCCCAGCTCACCAAGTTTCACGGTACTTACATGCAAGATGACCGCGACAAAAGGGCAGCTCTGATTAAGGAGAAAAAAGAGAAAGCTTTCTCTTTCATGATTCGGGTGCGGGTGCCAGGAGGCGTTTGCACTCCAGAGCAGTGGTTAGGGATCGATAAATTGGCAGATAAATTTGGGGAAGGGTCCCTTAAGCTAACCACCCGTCAGGCTTTTCAGTTATATGGTATCCTCAAGTGCAACCTCAAGCAGACCATGAAGGAGATCAATGATACTTTGCTTGATACCC
>JAYPZT010000022.1:0-13318 GCA_038136415.1 Opitutales bacterium | reverse complement strand
GGAGAGATGGCAGAGTGGTCGAATGCGCTGGTTTGCTAAACCGGTGAGGGGCTAATCGTCCCTCCACGGGTTCGAATCCCGTTCTCTCCGCCATTAATTGTAAATTAAGGTAACTTGACGATTGAAATACCACTTTGGTTGGCTTTTGTTTCAATCAGATTTTTTTGGTTATCAAATATCTTTAATTTGTGTCCTGAGGAACAGGTTACGGTAATTGGTCCAGAATAAGTAAGGGGAACAGACTCACCACTTTTCATTTTTAGCCAATCTAATTCAACTCCATTGGGGTCTTGAATCAGTGCCCAGAGATCGGCTTCCGCACGGAGAACATACCTGCTTGTAGAAGCTGGAGAAGACGTTGAATTGCCCGGATTGCTATAATTGGAGTAAGGGGGGGCAGGGTTGTAAGAGTCGGCAAATAAATTGCCGTGTGGTTGAGCAGCAACTGGTTGAGGGTTCTGGAAATTTTGTGGGGCAGGAAAGTTTGCATAGGGCGGGGGTGCATCCGGTATTTCAACATTTCGATTCGATCTACATCCAATCATCAGGCATGTTACGGAAACGAGAATGGTAATTCTTTTATAAAATATCTGCAAGGGAACCATTAGAAAAGGGGCTTTATAAAAATTGGTAATGATTTAGCTGACCCTCGCAACAGAATTCGTTGTAAAGAAATGATAAGGTCCACAATGGGCCCAAAGTTAAGTAAATTCGCTTGGAAAGCTATCGATTATTTTGAAAACAACGATTGAAAATTCTCGATGGCTGCTCAAATTACCATTTATGAATATTTTAGGTAGATCCGTCTGGCTCGTGCTTCTTTTATGTTTCACCACCACTGTTCCCTTGCTGGGGAATAAGAAAAATCTAGCTATTCCTCCGAATTTACCAGCAAATATTCCTCCGCCACCAAGCTTTTTGGGATCATCATCCAAAATAGGGAGATATCAAATGGTAAGTGCAGAGTATTACTCACAAGACACTAAGCCTTTTCTCTACAAAAGACTTGTTAAAATTGATACAACCACAGGTCAGGCTTGGGTACTGCAGTCAAAAGTGGGCACCCAAGGTGAGATAAGAACCTGGGTACCATTGGAGAATAAGTAATTCCTACTTATTTATTTTGCAAATGATTCAACTTAGTCTCTAGGCCAGAGATCTTGTTGGCTAATTTTTTATTTTTTAGGGAAAAATGGCCAATTATCAGTAGAGCTGCTATGAGAACGACAAGTAATTTCCCTGCTGGAAGATCAAACAGGGTGTGATTCCAGGCAATGTAGAGGGAGCTACTTCCCAGTAATAGGACTGATAGGGCAGAACCTACAACAAGAAGATAGCCGGAAAAACCACTTGGTCTTTCCCGACCAAGCAGCTCTTTGTTATTTAAAATTAGAAAAATAGAAATCAGGGCAAACGGCATCATGGCCAAGCTGATAAAGTAGGTTGGGTCTGATACCCATTTCCCTTGTTCCGCCCAAATAAATGGACCAACTGATGAAAGAGCGAGCAAAAGTGAACCCGACTGAAAGAGGGCACCTTTGTGGGGTCTGCCGAGTACCTCGCACAGTAAATGACCACTTACTACCATTAAGACAACGATAGTGGAGAATGCAGTAAGCAAAACCAATAGGGCTAAAATGAACTTAACTGAATCAGAGTTATTGGCGATGGAGATGAGCTTATCAATCAGTTGATCAACGCTGTGACCTAATAATAGATTAGCCAGCTTCATTTCTGATGGTGGAAGTTGGTTTATTTTTTCTTCCACCTGAAAAGGAGCAAGTTTAGCAAACTCGTGCTCACCAATCTCATAGACCAAACGATTTTCCAGAATCTGATGAACTTCGGGGTCAGTCGTTTCTTCTAATTTGCCATGAGTGTCTCCATAAAAAGCAAGGCTGCTCAGAACAACCATAGTAAAGCTAAAGATAAAAAAGGGCACAAAGCAGGTAGTCCATAAATTGAAGGAAGCAAATTTACGGTGCCCTCTTTCCCAACCCCTTCCAAGAATTAATAAAGGGAAAGCGAAGATAAGATTAACCCCCAGAGCAGAGGAGAAGCTGGTCAAAACTAGGCTTCTTTGTTTTTCTAAAATTTGTTCATTCCAGAAATCATTGGCACCTCCGGATGCCTGGATGAGCGTAGCGTAAATCGGTGAGGTTTCACTAAGCACTTGGCTACTTGGTAAAAAACCAGCGAATAATTCTGAAAGTGAGAATGTGGAATGAGGTAGAAGAATTATTAGGGAAGCGATGCAAAGAATTGAAATTACCAGAACAAGACCTTTTATCGTCCACTGAATGAAGCTGGCACGCATGCCCGATTTTTCGTACAGAAAAGAAAAGGCAACCGCACTGATCAGCATGAACAATGCAATCAAAACCTGTCCACCTTTTCCAGAGAGGGCAGGGATTAAGAACTGACCGGAAATCTCAGCGCCAATACGAAACTGGGGCATACACCATGCAAAATTGGTGAGAAGGGCAGATCCTGCGAGCCACCAGGCTAAAGTGGGATTCCATTCGTTTTTAATAAGATTAAAAAGAGTCTGCTGAGAACCCAGACAGATATGACTGATAGCTGATAGCACGAAGACTCCTAAAACCATGGATAGGACTTGTATCCATATGGCTTCAAGCCCAAGGAACATACCCAGTCCAATCGAGCCCGCCAAGACACCCGTGCCAATGGCAGCGGCAGAGAGCATCCATCCCGGCCCTTCAATTTTTAGGAAGCTAAACAGAGTTCCTGGGAGACTCGATTGATTAGACGGATCGAGTAATTTTCGCTCCTGAGAGAGAGTTGCCATGCATTTAGGTCAGATGTATAAGTAGAAAAGAAGGGAGTAACCGAAGACAGCAAGTTTTGTATTACTTGACTACCATTTTTCCCCGCATCATCGCGAAGTGTCCAGGGAAAGTACAAACATATTCATATTCGCCACTTTTATTTGGTACAGTAAACTTAATTGATTCAGTCTCTCCTGGTCCTAGGAGTTTGGTGTGAGCGACCACATCACTGAGTAAAGAAGATGGTAATGGATTCGAAGCATTGCCGCCCGATGCTAATACCCGCTGTCCAAAACTTAGCCCGGAAACACCTTCCTTTAAAAGAACAAGATTATGTCCCATGGCAATTTTGGGTAACGATCCAATATTTTTGAAAGTAATAGTGATTTTCTCTCCCGGAGTAGCCTGGAATTCCTTGAGATCAAATTGCATTGCATCATTTCCAGTGATTACAATTTCCCGATCATCCTTATTTTCAGCAAAAATAACTATGGGAAGGAGGCAAATGGAAGAGAATAAATAAAATATCGATCTCATGGCGTTTACAGGATTAAGGGTTGGTTATGTAGAGGGCAAGAAGCTCAGGTAGGGATGTTATACCTTGGACATAGGTGCGTAGCGGTAGTATACCTCGAGCATCAAAATAGTCATAGTTGTACGGTATAAATCTGTGTCGCCATGGTAGTGTTTACCGTGGGGCCAATGGCCGTCATCCGCTTGAGCTTTTACGACAACTTGCTGAAACTTTTTATTCCATTCACGCCAAAAAGTGCTGCCTCCAGATACGCCAGTTGCCTGAAAACAAGCTTGTGCGTGGTAATACCATTCATAAACATCAACTTTTTCCCAGTCTTCATGCAATCGATTTTCAGTGATATATTCCAATCCTTTCTTGGCTTCCTGAGATTTAGCATTTTTCCAAATCTGCAGAGATAAAACACCGGTTCCAGTCAAACTAGCCTTACCAGATCCACTTTCAATTTTGTATTTAAATCTTCCTGCGGAGTCCTGGCTTTTCTTAACATATTCGACTGCTTTGTCCATCGCATCGTCGACTGAAACATCAGTAATTCCAGTAAGAGCGAAAGCCTTGAGTGCTTGAATACACCAGCCTGTAACAGACAGGTCAACATGAGCACCGACTCCAAGTCCAAATCCATAAGCCCAGCCTCCGTTGGGGTTTTGACCGTCGATAATTACTTTGACCGCTCTTCTTGCAAACTCTTTGAGCTTAGGAATTTTGGTCATAGTGTATGCTTCGCATATCGCATAGGTCCTGATAGGGTGGGCATAGGCGTCTCTATTGCTCCCATCTTTGAGGCCAAGGAATTTTCCGCTGGAGTCATACTTCGCAACTTTATCAGGCGGTGTGGAAGTAATAAAATTAATGCCTTTTTTGACAGTCGGTCCAAACTCGGGGGAGTCTTGAAGCTCACAATGCCCCAAATAAGAAAGTAGAGCCATACCTGTCATGGCATCGCGGTGGGCAGGATAGCCACCATACTTTTCTCCTTTGTCGTTTTTATCGTTCATGCCCCAGCCACCATCAGGATCTTGAACAGCTTTAAGCCAATTCAATCCCTTTACAATGGCTTGTTCTGTCATGTCTTTACCACCCCCAGAGCGGAGTCTTTCAACCCGTTTCTTGGGGTCGCATCTTTGTTGCATGACTTTGGGTAAACTCAATGAAATTCCTTTCAGTGCACTTTTCATCTGCTGATTATTCATTTCTGCCGTGCTCATGGTTGGGGCAGCGGCTTCCACAACAGGGGCGAGATCTTTAACATCGAGCTCGTTAAAGTCAGGCAGGGTAATGTCAGATACAGCGGTGGTTCGAAAATTTTGCTGAGTGCTAGGCTGAGCCTTTTTCTGGCGTTGCATCAGTTTAACCACTTTTTGTTTTTGCTGTTGCTGTTGCTGGGCTGGGGCACCGGCATCACCAAAGTCAGAACCCCCATCATCACCGACTGGCACGACAATACTCCAGGCAAGCATAAATCCAATAATGCCGACGATGATTCCAAGAGAGAGTAGCAAGCTATTTAGAAGGCGATACTCACGCATGTATTTGCCAAGGGCTCCTTCAGTAGCTGGAACTTCAGTAACTTGAGGTTCCAATGCTTCATCACCCTCAGCAAAATGATCTGTTTCTTCTGAGTATTCGGATTCTTCTGAGTATTCGGATTCTTCGTCCATGGCTATTTAGGGAATTTAAAAATTCTAGATAAGTTATCGGTAAACTTTATTAAAGGTCAAGCAAGCATGGATTGCTCGACTTATTCAAGTCGTTGATTCAATTTGGAATCTTGTGTCGGTATGTGGTTAATTCAGAAAAAATGATTTTTCGTAGGAACAGAATACTTCCATTAATATTATTTGGGGGATTTCTTGGAATTTTTCCTGTTTTATTCTCTCAATCACCAGAATCAAAAGAAAATAAATTATACCCTGAAATTAAGGTTTTGCGTCCTGGGGTGTATGATTTTGGCGGGATAATTATCGACCAAAATGACACAAGCTTCTCTTTTGAAGCGAAGTGTAATCAGATAAGTGGATTGGTGGAATATGCTTTGGTTCATGAAAATGGAAAAACCCACGAGTCTCTATTTACAACCAAAATTGCCCCAAGATTGATTCACGCATGCTTCCTACTACTAAAACAAAAACCGGATAACTTTCTGTTGCAGAAAGAGAAATTTTCCGAACAGGAGATACAAGCTTTTAGGCAAAAGGGTCTCGAGATACGGGTGAAGTGGGATGAGAATGGATCAGGTTTCCGTAAGTCAATGACCTCGATGACTTTGAATGATTTGTCCAACCAAACTCTAAAAGAAAAATCATTTGTGTTTACTGGCTCAAAAGTGGTGGGAGGTGAGTATTTAGCTCAAATGGATGGTTCGATAATTGCCATTTATCAGGATTCGCGGGCGGTCGTTAATGCAATTGATGAACTAAGCTCGAATGATGATGTTTGGCTACCAAACGAAGTCAATTTGCCTCCCTTAGGAAAAAATGTTTGGATATCCATTAAACTTCCCGAACTTTAAACTGTTGTGTAAATTTACTCGGCAATATCCTTATGAAAACATTGTATTCTCTTTTTCTTTGTGCAGGACTTTTTCTGTTACCTTCCGTCAGTACTCTTGATGCTCAAACAGAAGTTCATAGTTCTGTAAAAAGGGAAATCGAACGAGCTTTGGACAAAGCCGTCACCTGGTTGTGTGATCAGCAAAAGGAGGAGGGCTATTGGGGGAGTGATCAATATCCTGCTCTTACTGCTTTGTCTCTACGGTCGATCATGGGGCATCCATCAAGCGATATTCAGAAAGAATATTCAGATCAGATTGAACAAGGCTTTTCTTTTTTGAGAACTAAGGTGCAGTCAGACGGAGGAATTTATGGAAAAGGTTTAGCCTCTTACAATACTTCATTAAGCCTGTTGGCTTTTCTGCAAAAAAATGACGCTCAGGACGCTAAAATCATCGAAACTGCCCGCCGCTTCATCATCAATCAGCAGTCCGATTTCGATCGGAAGGGTGAAAATGATAATCTTTTTGATGGTGGTGTAGGGTATGGATCTACCTGGGCACATTCTGATCTTTCCAATACCCATTTGGCTCTGGAGGCCTTGTACTATGCAAAAAACAGGATCAAACAAGCAGAACAGAATCAAGTGGATCTTGATTGGGATGCCGCGATTGATTTTGTTTCCAAATGTCAAAACTTACCAACCAGTAACAAGCAGGAATGGGTAAGTTCATCCCCTGACGATCGGGGTGGATTTGTCTATTTCCCTGGTAAAAGTATGGCAGGTGAAACCCAGGATGAGAGTGGGAAGGTATCACTTCGATCCTACGGAAGTATGAGTTATGCAGGGTTGTTAAGTTTTATTTATGCAGACATGAAGGCAGATGACTCCCGGGTTCTTGCAGTGCGGGATTGGTTGTCCAAAAACTTCTCTGTAAATGAGAACCCAGGCATGGGTCAGCAGGGGTTGTACTATTATTACCACACCATGAGTAAGGCCCTTTCTCTTTCCAATGTGGATCGAATCAAGAACAACGATGGGGATTCGATCGACTGGAGACAGGAATTAGCATTCAAATTATTTGACCTGCAAACACCGGAGGGTTATTGGGTGAATGAATCCGGAAGATGGTGGGAAAAAGACCCTGTGCTTGTTTCCTGCTATGCAATTCTTACTTTAGAGCGTGTTTACTATGGTCTGTAGTATCCGTACTTTAGTCAGCTTGCTGTGCCTGCAGGGCTTATTTTGGGAGACCTCAGCTACTCCAAATAAATTTCCTGAATCTCCTAAATTTCCTCCTATTGGTGAATCTATTTATGGGGGGCTAACCGTTGGTATAGATCGTGAGCAATCTATACAAAAATTACAGGAGAATGGATTATTGGGATACCTGGAACTTCATTCTGACCTCGTTAAATCACCCGTTCGATGGGATGGGCAGGCATTTGAATTAACCTGTAAGTTTTCTCCCAAAGGAGGTCTAGAACTCTGCCTGATTCAAGGAGAGGCTGGTTGGCAGGATTTTTTCTACAACGATATCGTTCAGGCTCAGTGGCAAATTCTTCGTAATCGGGTTGATCAGGCATATGGTCAACCGAAGCACAGAACCGAATTTCCTGATTATTGGGATGTCCCCTTAAATGATAAGGGAGGATATGTTACCGACCGTTGGAATTTGAAGGACAGGACTTTGCTCTTAACCGTGCAGACTTACACCAAGGAAGATTGCTGCACCAAACAGGTTTTAGACTTTTCTTGCTGTACCCTACTAATTGAGCCAAAGTAGTTACTTTTATTGAAATCCAAACAATCAGTTGATGGGTATTTTCTCCAAGTTTAAAAAAGGATTACAAAAAGGATCGGCAGTTCTCCAAGGTGCGTTTAATCGCGTAGCTGGTCGCAAAACTTTGGATCTGGATGACCTCCTCGATATTGAGGAAGCTCTTTACAGTGGCGATTTCGGACCAGAGACTACTGAACAGATTATCGAGGAAATCAAAAGATGTCACCGGGAAGACAAAGAATTTACTAACAGTGACATCACAGAAATTGCTCGAAAGGTTCTGGCTGAAATTCTGGATGGTGCTGAAGGGAAATATCACCTTGGGCGCTCGGAACCCGAAGTTATCTGCTTAATTGGAGTCAATGGATCAGGCAAAACCACCACTTGTGCAAAACTTGGGTTCCGTCATCAAGCACAAGGTCATAAAGTATTACTGGCTGCCTGTGATACCTTTCGTGCTGCAGCCACGGAGCAGTTAATCTCATGGTGCAACCGGTTGAACCTTGAGATTATCTCCGGTCACCATGGTGCAGATTCTGCAGCCGTAGCTTTTGATGCTTACGCTTCTGCAATGGCAAAAAATGCGGACCTTCTGCTCGTCGATACTGCTGGCCGCTTGCATGTGAAAGATAATCTGATGGATGAGCTGACCAAATTAAAGCGGGTATTGCAGAAAAAATCTCCATCCGCTCCACATCATAGTTGGCTGGTAGTGGATGGATCCACCGGGGTCAATGGACTCGCTCAGGCGAAGGTATTTCACGAGAAATTTGGATTAACCGGTCTGGTTGTTACGAAACTAGATGGCACATCAAAAGGAGGGGCTCTAGTTTCCATTTACCGGGAATTAAAGATTCCCATCTATTATTTAGGCTTGGGGGAGCAGCCTGATGATCTTCAGCCATTCTCAATAAGTTCTTACCTCGACTCCATTCTTCCTCTTCCTGTTGAGGAAAATGCTTTAGCTTAAACCTTTTACAAGATGCAGAAGCTAAAAGTTGATCTTGGCGATAGATCCTATTCTATCCGAATCGGAAATGGATTATCTGGTGAGATAATCGCAACGCGTAACGCTGCCTTAGAAGCCGGGAAAAAAGTAGCCTTTTTTTTTGATACCGGATTTCGATCTGCACACTCATTATTTTGTGAGGAGTTGAGCAGTGGTCACCCTTGCATGGATTTGCCATCGGGGGAGAAAACCAAGTCCGTGGCCCATCTTGAACAGGTCTGGGATTTCCTTGCTCGAATTAAAATGGATCGGGGAGGGGTGGTTTTCGCGGTTGGTGGTGGCGTAATAGGCGATCTTATTGGATTTGCTGCAGGTAGTTTTCTTCGCGGTATCGATTTTTACCAAGTACCCACCACTTTGCTTGCAATGGTGGATAGTTCGGTTGGCGGAAAAACAGGGATTAACCTAACCGCTGGAAAAAATTTAGTAGGTGCGTTTCATCAACCATCTGAAGTTCTGGCAGACACAGAATTTCTTAAACTACTTCCTCCCCGCGAATTTTCCTCAGGAATGGCTGAGGTAATTAAATATGGGATGCTCGCAGATAAAGACCTTTATCAAAAGATCAGTGGTCTTTCTACGCCTCTTGAGCACGGGAGTGAAGAACTGGTGAGCATAATTAAGGAGTGTTGTACGATTAAGGCATCGATTGTAAAAGATGATGAGAAAGAAACCTCGTTGAATGGAAAGGGCAGGGCTCTTCTTAACTTAGGTCATACTTTTGCTCATGCATTCGAGGCAGTCGCCGGGTATGGAACTTATTTACATGGCGAAGCAGTAGCGATCGGCTTAGTCTGCGCTTTAAAGCTTTCCAAAAAAATGGGGCTTTGTCCGAATGATTCTGAAATTGAACTTTGTGATTTATTAAGAAGCTACAATTTACCCCTCAGTCTTCGAGCCCCACTTTGCTTAGAATCTCTTCTCGAAGCAATGAAATCAGATAAAAAAGTAAGCCTAGGCAAGCCCAGGTTTGTAATCATGAAGCAAATTGGTGACGCTTTTCAAACGGATGACATAGACCAGAATCTCGTGAGTGAAGTTCTTGAGGAGGTTGGGGCAACTACAACGGGGTAATCGATTCGTAATCGTATGGTTGAGTGTGATTTGGTTGAAGCATACTTCGAGATTAATGGTTTTCTGGCCCGTAAAAATCATAAACCTGGCCCCAAGCCTACCCGAAAAAACATGGAGCCATTTCCTCAGTTCACTGTTTTTAATCCAAAAGCTCAGCCGTCCCAGAGGGAATTGGGTTTCCGTTTGTTTTCAGGAGATCTGATGCAAGTTCAGTCTGCCGAAGTGATTGTTTTGGGTTGGGAAAACACTTCCTTCACCAACTCTCTTTTAAATAGTGATGCAAAATTGCTGAAATTCTTGAAGCAAGAAATTGATCCAGAAAGATTGGGTTTTAATGATTCATTAATTGACGACGATTCTCTCTCTGCGGATGGTCTGATGAAGGTCATGGTGGTGCCTGCTCTTCCTGCTGGTTTGGATAGGATGAGACTGCTCGAGGAGCATCTCAGAAAACTCGGACTGCATGGAATCTTAACCCTGAAATCAATTTTGGAAAATTTATTTAGGCAAACATTACCCAACAAATTACAGATGGGTGGCGGAGAGATCCTTCATCTTTTGCAAATGATTAAATCATATCAGCTTTTTCGCGATCCTCAGGGTGACATTTTTGATTCCAGTCAAATCTGATTATGCAACCTTCTATTCATCCAACCGCAATCATTGAAGACGGGGCTATTTTGGGCGAAGATATTTCCATCGGTGCTTATGCAGTTATCGAGAGGGGAGCAAACCTGGGCTCTCGCTCTGTGGTCAAGGCACACGCAGTGATTAAAGGATATGCCCGGATCCAGGATGAGGTAACCGTCAATCATTTTGCTGTGGTAGGAGGAGACCCCCAGATTATCGGATTTAATTCCCAAATCTCCTCATTGGTTGAAATTGGAGCAAACACAGTCATAGGGGAGGGGGTAACGATTCATCGCTCTTACGAAGAAGGTGGGCGTACCCGTGTAGGTAAGAATTGTTTTTTAATGGGAAATTCTCATATTGCACATGACTGCCAGCTTGGAGATCACACCATTTTGGCAAATGGAGCTCTATTGGGTGGTCATGTGGAGGTCGGGGATCGTGTCTTTGTCGGAGGAGGAGCAGCTGTTCATCAATTTGTGCGAATTGGCACCGGAGTAATGGTCGGTGGGTTGGCAGAAATTTCTGTGGATGTTCCTCCCTTCCTGCTCATAAGTGGCAGAAATCAATCTTCCGGTCTGAATAGAATTGGTTTATCCCGAAACAAGATTTCTCAGGAAAGTATTGCTGAGTTGAAAAAACTTTACCTAGAACTGATCAAAAACTACGGAAGCCCAGCCAAAAGGGCAGCAGAAATTATGGCTAGTGGAGAATACTCATCTGCAGAAGCAAAAGATTTTCTCGCCTTTCTGCTAATGGAGAAGAGGAGATATGTTCGCCACCGTTCCTGAATGAAGCGGTTGCAGATAATTTTCAAAGCAAGTAGATTGTATCAACATCATGACTGAGGCTCTAATCGACATGGCAGGGGTTTTATTGGCCAACGAAAAATTAGTTCGGCTAACTGAGGGTGCATCCGTAAAAATTTCTCAACTCGTAGAGCGTGAAAAGCAGGGTGAATTTCTTCGGATTCGAATTACTGGTGGCGGATGTAACGGCTTATCTTACAAGATGAAATTTGTTGATGAGCCAAGAAAAGGAGACCTTTATGTGGAATCTGAAGGATCGAAGGTGCTGGTTGATTCCAAGACAGCCTTATACCTAAAAGGCACTACGCTCGACTACTCTGATAAGTTGGTTGGCGGAGGTTTTAAATTTTCCAATCCCAATGCGAAAGCGAGCTGCAGTTGTGGAGAAAGCTTTAACTTATAGTTTTGGTATTACTACATAAGCTAAACATGCCTACTTTTATTCCTTGCAAAATATTCGGTAAAGAGGAATAAGCAGTATTTTAACTATCCCACTGAAAATCCTTATGCATCAACTCAAGTAACCACATGGCTCCAAAACCTCGTGGTAAAAACAACAAGCGGTTTCAAAATAACCGTAATTACATCAGAAAAAACGACAAGATCCGAGCTCGCGAAGTCAGAGTTATCGGACCAGATGGACAAATGATTGGGGTAATGCCTCCTGAGGAAGCAGTGAAGATTGCAAAATCCTACAACCTTGATCTCGTTGAAGTTGCAGCCAACGCTCAACCGCCGGTTTGCCGAATTCTAGAATTCGGCAAATACAAGTATGAGCTTAGCAAAAACAAAAAGAACAAAGAGAAATCGGCTAAGCGTGTTAAAGAAGCGAAGTTTCGTCCTCGAATTGAAGAACATGATTATGTAACGAAGCTCCGCCGTTCTGAGAAATTTCTTCATCAGGGAAATAAACTCAAAATTACCCTTATGTTCCGTGGTCGAGAGATGGAGCACATTGATGTGGGCATGAATGTGGTTCGACAAGCTCTCGAAGATCTCTCTGGCGTTGGCCGTGCCGATGATGAACCGAAACTAAATGGCCGGTTTATCATTGTTAGTGTATCTCCTCTTCCCCTCAATCAGCATGTGTTGAAGTATAATTCTGAAGAAGAGGCAAAGGAAGAAGTGCACGAGGAGGATGACGAAGATTTTTCTTCTGAAGATGCTGAGCAGGAGGAGAAGAAAGAACTAGAAAAAAGTTCTTCCTGACGCAACACTCCCCATTTCTATGGGTTTCCAATACTTTTTATTTGTTGGACTTGGGGGAGGATTAGGTTCGGTTCTCAGGGCCTCTATTCCCTCTTTTTTACCCAACTTATCGATTTGGAGCACAGCGGCGGCCAACCTCTTGGGAGCTCTGATTATCGGTATTCTCATTAAGGTCTTCAACGGTTTTACAGACCCTGTTTTCTTAAAAGCGTTTTGGATTGTTGGCTTTTGTGGGGGCTTTACGACTTTTTCTACCTTTGGAATGGATTTCGTTGATATGATCAATTCCGGAAACTGGTTAAAGGGTTGGGTTTATGCAGGCATTAATTTTCTGGGAACTATCACATTTATTTTTATCGGCTACAGAATAGGAGATTTTATTAGTCCATCCTAACCAGACTCCTTGTTTCTTGCAGAGTGTTGGGTCTTTTGTGATATTGAAAGTACAGTGCGTGTTTTTATCACAGGCTCACTTTTTCTTTTCTTCTGCTCATCCAGCTTGATGAGCGGAGTGGCATCTAACCCCTTTCTCAGGCCTTCGCCTAATGTCCCTCCCCGCCAGGTTACTCCATTACCAACTCCCAAACCTCCCCAAAAGATTAATCCCAATCTTTCCAAAGAGGTGGAGTTTAGGGGTTACTTTATTTACAGGGGAGAACCCCACTTTTGTATCTTTAACAAAAAATCCAATCACGGAGAGTGGATCAAATTAAATGAGAAAACATATGAGGAATTTCAGGCACACTCTTTTGATCTGGAAAAAGAGAGTGTTACTCTGAGGTTTAATGGTCAGGATATTGTCCTGACTTTGGAAAAATCAAAAGTAGATTCCACACCTCCCTCGAGCCCTTCAAAAATTCCTCCGCCCAAAGCCAATAGCTATTCAGCAAATATTCAGTCTAGTCCTTCTTCTGTACCGGCGGTGATGCCTCCAAGACCGACGGTTCGTCCCAAACTTCCGGATTGGTTACTATCTGCCCGTACATC
>JAYPZT010000021.1:0-13682 GCA_038136415.1 Opitutales bacterium | reverse complement strand
GAAAGATCCATCGCAGAACTTGGCATCTATCCTGCGGTTGATCCATTGGCATCCGTCTCTAACGCACTATCCCCAGAAATCGTTGGAGAGGAGCACTTCAAGGTTGCTCGCGGTGTGCAAGAAGTTTTGCAGGCTTACAAAGATCTCCAAGATATCATTGCTATTCTTGGATTAGATGAATTATCGCCTGAGCAAAAGCAAACTGTATTTCGTGCCCGTAAGATCCAAAAATTCCTCTCACAGCCCTTCCATGTTGCTGAGGTGTTTACTGGGGTTGCCGGAGAATATGTCTCAGTAAAAGACACTATCCGTGGTTTTAAAATGATCTTAGATGGTGAATTAGACGAAGTGGCTGAAAATGATTTCTACATGAAGGGCGGGATTGACTCAGTTCTTGGAAACGAGAATTCCTGAATTTAAATCATAGTAATTAGTATGCCGCTCACTCTAGAGATTGTTACACCTGATGCTAAGGTCTACTCTGAAGAAGTGGATCATGTGGTTGTACCTACGACCAGTGGTAAAATTGACATTTTACCCAACCATGTTCCTATCATTGGCAAACTTATCCCTGGTGACCTCAAGGTTGAGAAAAATGGCAGCCTAGATTATTTGGCTGTTAGTTCAGGTTTCGTGGAAGTTTATTCCAATAAGGTATCAATCCTTACGGATGAAGCATTAATAGTAAGCGAAACGGACGATGCTGCTATCGAAAAGGCCGTTAAACGGGCACAAGAAGCATTAGCTGAAGGAAAGAAGAGTAACTTGGACATCGCTGCCATCCAAAAGCTAGAGGCTGCTGCCCGGTTTGCATTGGCTCAGCAAATAGCCAAGGGCAAATCAAGATAGTCAATGGTGGGCCCTGTCGGACTTGAACCGACGACCCGCCGATTATGAGTCGGATGCTCTGACCAACTGAGCTAAGGGCCCGAATAAAATCCTTAACTTAATCTATTTTACAAAGGTTACAAGATTGTTGTTAGGTATTCTTTTATCCTTGGCGAATTAAGCGGCCACAAGGCTAGTATCTGAGAAGAGAGAAAGGAGAAATTTATCTCTTTTTTGTCGTGCTAATGAGACTGATTTGGTTCTTAGTGACTTTCGCTTTCTTTCCGCTGTTACAGGCGTTGGATAAACGGTGTAATGCAACCACCATGTTCCGTTATTATTCCAAATATGATGATTGGGGTTAGCTTCATCTACACGGATTGCTAATTCCTCGGAGAATTTCTTATCTAATTTATTCATGCGTTGTTAAGTTTTATACGCACTAAGTCCGAACAGCCTTACGGACAGAGCACAATTTTCGGTTATTTGTTGAACCGCACATCCAGGTGAAAAACCATTGTACCACCGCGACTGCTCAATGTAGTTCGGTTGGTTACCAATTAAAATTGGTTATCTTTAGATGTACTTGGCTAGAAGTTAAAAAGAACGAAGTTTTACGATAAGAAAGATTTAATTAATTCACAAATCTTTCCTGTGTCATAAATTTTAATTAAGTCATTTTTACGCATCAAAAGGCTAATACTAAAATATTAAATATGAATAGCCTCTCCGTGAACAGCAGCCGCAGCTTCTGCCAATGCTTCACTCATGGTTGGGTGTGCGTGGATTGTTTGATGAATCTCTTCAACGGTGGCTTCAAGTTTCATCCCCAGTCCATATTCAGTAATCAATTCAGTAGCATCAGAGCCTACAATATGAGCCCCTAAAATCTCGCCATATTCCTCACCAACCAACACTTTTACAAAACCTTCCGCATGATTGACCGCAACGGCTTTACCCGATGCGGCAAAAGGAAACTTACCCACTTTGTAACTGATACCCTGCTCCTGAGCTTTTTCTTCGGTTAAGCCAATGCTTGCCACCTGGGGCTGGCAATATGTACAACCCGGAAATGATTGGATAGGAATTGGCTTGGAATGTTCAAACATACCATTCACGGCCTGTATTGCTCGGTATGTGGCAACATGAGCGAGCCAAGGAGGTCCGATGATATCACCGGCTGCATAAACATCATCTAAGGATGTTAGATAGTTTTCATCAACCTTTAGGTATCCTCGACTAAGCTCTGGCTTACAATTTTCGCCCAAGACCCCATTCAAATTAGGAACAACGCCGATCGCCAATAGCACTGACTCCACTTCTATCGACTCATCACCATTTTCGCTGTGCAAAGCCAAACTAACCCCATTTTCCAATAGATCAATTTGATCAACCCGTGTACCAACCCGGCAGTCTATTCCTTGTTTAGAAAATGCTTTGAGAAGAGTTTTTGAAACCTCAGCATCCTCAACCGGTAAAATCTGGGGTAACATTTCGATTAAGGTAACCTTACAACCAAACGCATTGAGGAAATAAGCAAATTCTGCTCCAATCGCCCCAGCACCAAGTATGGCGATACTTGCAGGCATTTCTTTCATCGCCAGGGCTTCCCTGGATGTCATCACCCTTGTGCCATCTACAGGAACATCTTCAAGGGTCCTTGGCTTGCAGCCAGTGGCAATCATAACTTTTTTCGACTTTACCAGTATACCCGCATGCTTTCCATCTAGTATTTCTACTGAACCTGGCTCATTCAATCTGGCGGTTCCTACCACATAATCGACTTTGTTTTTCTTAAATAAAAACTCAATGCCGCCACCCATTTGATCAGCAACACCACGGGACCGAGCCATAACCTTGCTGAAATCAACTTCGATGTCCTTGCAGATGAACCCAAGGCTTTCAGAATGAAGAGCTGCCTGGTAGGCCTCCGCACTTTTGAGCAAAGCTTTTGATGGAATGCACCCCCAGTTTAAACAGGTACCACCAGCTCTTTCTTTTTCAATTACCAGAGCACGAAAGCCCAATTGACCAGCCCGAATTCCTGCAGCGTAGCCTGCAGGACCTCCGCCAATCACAACTAAATCGTAGGTTTGTTCCAGATTCATAATCTAATCTATTCTTGTATAAATTTACGGTAGTTTTAGATGAATTAACCAAATGCGTCAATTAAAGGAGATTTCTCACCCTTGAGCTTGAACTTTTATCTCATCAATTTACCTTTGCATGTCATTGAACCATTTATGATAGAAGCTCTCAACACCCGTCACAATTATCGGGATATTATCTCAGAAAATCTCTATAATTGTCTCAACGATACTGATTTGTCTGGCGTCCCAAAATATCAGGGTAAAGTCAGGGACAGGTATGATTTGGGAGACAAATTTGCCCTTGTTACCACAGACAGACAATCTGCGTTTGACCGTGTCTTAGCTACGATTCCTTTTAAAGGTCAGGTGCTTAATCAAACTGGGGCATGGTGGTTCGAACAAACCAAGGATATAATTGCCAATCATATTCTCGAGGTCCCTGATCCCAATGTAACGATTGCGAAAAAATGTAAACCGTTTCCCATTGAATTTGTGGTGAGAGGTTTTATGACCGGTAGTTCAAGCACTTCCATTTGGACGCAATATAAATCTGGAGTAAGAGAATATTGTGGCATTTCTATGCCAGAAGGCATGCGCAAAAATGAAGCGTTCTCTTCTCCTATTATTACTCCAACCACAAAAGAAGAAGCTCATGATCGTCCCATTTCGCCAAAA
Organism: Opitutales bacterium; assembly: GCA_038136415.1. Lineage (GTDB taxonomy): Bacteria > Verrucomicrobiota > Verrucomicrobiia > Opitutales > Seribacteraceae > Chordibacter. Next base: position 10,089 of record JAYPZT010000021.1, on the reverse strand, counting down.
GAAATTATTGAGGAGAAGTGGATGACAAAAGAGCACTGGGAATTTGCATCTGCACATGCTTTGCAACTTTTTAAGAGAGGGCAAGATCTTGCCAAGCAAAACGGACTAATCCTCGTCGACACTAAATATGAAATGGGACTTACAGAAGAGGGTGAAATTCTTCTTATTGATGAGATCCATACTCCCGATTCCTCCCGATATTGGCTTTCACCAAGTTACCATGAGAGGTTCGAAAAAAATTTAGAACCCGAGAATGTTGATAAAGAATTTCTACGATTATGGTTTCGGGAGCATTGTGATCCATATAAAGATAAGGAGATACCAGACGCTCCTGCTGAACTAGTTGTAGAATTGTCGGCCCGATATATTGATCTCTATGAATCAATTACTGGTAGAGATTTTGAATTTCCTGACACAAATCAAAGTGCCAAAGATAGAATTCACGACCTACTAATGACAATTGGTTCCAAATAGCGGCATTTAGAGTTAAATTCGTGTTATTTCAGAAATGACTCTCTGTGCAATAACCTCATAACGGTTTGAATGGGCTTTCCCAGGATCCAAGTCATTCATGTAGACCACTGGACCGTATTTAATAACTATTTGTTTACCAATTCTAGGAAAAATCATCCCACGTCCTAGTACTTTATAACCACCAATTACTTTGGCAGGAACAACCGGAACTCCAGATTTTGCCAAAAGTAAGCCAATTCCCTTCTTACCTGATTGAATCTGATCATTACATGATCGAGTCCCCTCGGGGAAAACCAAAAGAGGGTTTCCCTGATTGAGAACAGAAAGAACCAATTTAAGCGTTTTAATATCTAAAGTAGAACGGTTAACGGGAATAGAATTGAGATTTCTAATTAAAATTCCTAGCGGCCAAAAGAATAGGGAATCCCTTGCAAAATAGTGTAAATTCCTGGGCAATCTGCAACCTAGAGCAGGTGGATCAAAAAAACTTTGATGATTAGAGGCTAGAATGAACGGACCAGATGAGGGAATATTATCGAGACCGTAGACTTTAAAGCGGTGAAATGCTTTAAAATAAAAAAAACTGATTAATTGAGCAAAACGATAGAATACACTCACAATATAGAAATAATTTCATCAGAGATTCTTGATACAACTTTATTAATAGGGAGAATTCCAGTATCCAATGAAATTGCACCATCAGGACAAACTAAAGGAGCAATTTTACGCTGAGTATCGATTGAATCACGTTTTGATAGATTACTAGATTCACCATCAGCAGTTCGCCTACTCTCTCGAATGCTAAGATCGGCATGAAGAAAGAACTTAAGATCGGCATTTGGTAAAACTACGCTCCCAATGTCCCTACCATCCATGATCATACCAGAAAAACCAGATTTTAGACCGAACATAGGTAATCCTCTTTGGTAGGATAATAGAAGTGAGCGAATCTCCGGTAACCTTGCGTAGTAGGATACATTCTGATTCATACATTCAGTGCGTAAAAGATCAGAATTATAGATATTGCCGTTAATCTGAAGAAGGCATGAATAACCATCAATAAGTGAATCGATTTCTAAAGTATTGTTACCGAGGTAGCTTTTAACATTTTCAGCAGAAATATTTATATTTGTAAAAAAATGACAAAGGCTTCTGTAGTGCAAACCGGTATCAACATGAATATAATTAAATTTTTCGCACAATGATCTGGATGTGGTGGATTTCCCACTCCCTGCAGCACCATCAATAGCAATAGAAATATATTTATTTTTGTTCATGAGAATCATGATATGCACTGTTTAAGCAGTCGAAAAAGCCAGGAAAAGTTTTAGAGCAGCAACCAGGATTATTAATACTGAGCCATGATTTGCCAGTTTCGTAGAGATCAAATGATCCGAGTATTGCGAAACTCATCGCAAAACGATGATCGTGGTAGGTATCAACACTGACGCCATGTTCAGCAAGCCCTCTTAATTTATTTAAATTTGGATTAATAATAAGTCTGTCTGGTTTCTCTACAACATCCTGCCCCAATTTTCTTAATTCAGTTGCCATTGCGGATACTCGATCAGTTTCCTGCTTACGAGTATGTTCAATCCCAAATATCTCTAATTTGCTTCCGAGCAAAGGACTAACAGCAGCTAATGTAAGAAAAGTATCAGATATATCTACAAAATTGAAGGCACCTCCGTTAAGAGTTTTATGCGAGTTACTCTTAACACCCTCAGCGATATATTCAATTCGGCCACCAATGGACTTAAGTACATCACTATATGCAATATCGCCCTGAAGCATTACCGACTTTAAGCCTTCTACTAAACACTCGCCTCCTACAATTAATGGAAGAGTCAAGAAATAGCTCGCCGCCGTTGCGTCAGGTTCAATTCTATAGGAAAAATCACTTTTTTTGTATGTGCAATTTTCAACATCAATTGAATTGTTTAATAAATTATATTTGTACGATTCATTCTCATTGAATTCACTCATCATTTTAAGTGTCATTTCAATGAATGGGAGCGATACAGTTCCTTGAGGGAATGTGATATTGCATTTATTGCCAAGTCTTGGAGATTGCATTAACAATCCAGATATATTTTGACCACTCTTTCTTGCATCGATGCGAATGGAATTTCCATATAAACCATTACACTTTAAGGTGAATGGAAAATGACCTTTCTTTTCTCGATATTCAATAGTTGAGCCTATTGTTTCCAAGCAGGACAAAAGCTCAATCATGGGACGATTGCGCATAGCTTCTGTACCATCCATTAAATATTCCCCACCTGACTGAGCGGCAAGCAGGCAGGTTAGAAACCTGGCAATCGTGCCAGCATTTCCCACGTCGATTGTACTTTCTGGATTAGGAATTTTACCGCCAGTACCTTTTACGATAACACCATTTTTTGTTTTGGTAATACATACACCAAGATCAGTAAGAGCTTCTTGCATTAAAGCAACATCCTCACTTTGAAGAATTTCCTGCAATTCAACATCTCCTTCACACATTACAGATAAAATAAGTGCACGGTTTGAAATACTTTTAGAGCCAGGCATTTTCACCCTGGAATTACATGCTTTTGAAAATGGCTTGATCGCTATATTCGAAATGTCAGATATCATTTAATCCGTCCCTTAGTTCTTTTGCATTAGTAAGCATGCTAATCAGTTGTCTGAAATCGTCATTTTGAAGAGCCATTTTAAAATTTTCGAGCTCTTGTTTCAGTGAATCGATTTCTTTAAGTAGGTTCTTTTTATTACCCTGTAGAATTTGTAGCCACATTTCTGGATTTCCGCTCGCAATGCGGGTACTATCTTTTAAGCCATTTCCAGACAGCTTTAGCCATTCTTTATTTTTAGTCATTGCATTCATCAATGACGATGATGTCAGATGAGGAAGATGGCTAATACTAGCAACTATTTCGTCATGCAATGTTGGGGTCATTATCGTTACATTCATGCCAATGCTACCCCACATTGCCGTCAATTTATTCAATCGATGTTTGTCACTTTCCTCTGATGGAGTAACGATACATTCTTTTCCTTCAAAAATCCTTGAGGACGCATTGTTTATTCCGTTTTTTTCAGAACCCGCCATCGGATGAGAGCCAATAAACATTCCATCGTCTATTCCTCCACTTGTCTCTGCTATCTCGCATATTTTTTCCTTCAAGCTTCCAACATCCGTAATTAATGAACCCTGCTTTGCAGATAGTATAACTTGAGGAAGCAATTCAGCTATATGATCGACGGTTGTACATAGAAGGATTAAATCAGAATCTTCTATTGCTGGTAATAATTCTGTAAATGCCCGATCGCACCATTGACTGTTTTCACATTCTTGTCTCTTTTTCTCACTCCTAAGATAAGCATGGATCTGCTGTGCTATCTTTTTTTCATACAATGCCATTCCAATGGATGCTCCCAATAAGCCAGGACCGATGATGGTTGCACGCCTGAATGTGGTTGATTCTTGTTGAGACATAATCAAGTGACTTAATGGTATAAACTATGGATGACGAAAATGACAATTTGAACAAGGATGATGATTGGGGCAACCCACCAACTCCTTTGACGCCAGAGAATCGCAAAAAAGCATTGCGTGCGCAATTGATTATTGGACTGATATCAATAATCGGTATTGCTCTACCAGCTCTCTTTTGGGCACTTTTAAAGTAATAATTAATCCGCCTACCTGATGTAGCATCTCCGCATACTTATGAAAAAATTAATTTATCCCCGCGGCTTTTCACTCATTGAGCTTATTCTGATTCTCAGCATCTTGGGAATTCTCTTATTTCTTTTCGTTCCTTTTGCGAAACTACTTCCCATTGGAGAAGGTAATCATGGTGAAAGATTGCCAACACAACCTTCGGTTTTTTCCGCTGAATCTTCCTCTATTCTTTCAGAGGATAATCAGACAGACCCCCTTCGAGTTGAAGATTAAATGGGCAAAAGGATACTTATTCTACTTGGCGGAGTTCTTGTAATCCTTGCCGTTTTATTTCTGCTTTATTTTGCCTTCATTAGCATTGGAGGAGAGGAGGCTAAAAAATGGATGGAAAACAACTGGGAACACTTTCAGGTTTTACTTAGTGAAAATGGCCCCCTTCTTTTTCTCTCCATTGCTATTCTACCTGGTTTTGTTCTACCAGTAGCTCCTTTATTGGGTTTTGCTGGTATATGGGGTGGCGAAAATGGCCCAATTCTGAGTTGTATTTACTGTACAATTGCTCTTCTAACCAATCTATGCTGGACCTATTGGCTGGCTAAGGGACCGGCACGCAACATCATACAAAAGTTTCTTTCCAAGTCCCGTTTTCAATTACCAGATTCACCTCCGGAAAATATGACGGAATGGGCACTTATTCTCAGATTAACTCCCGGGGTACCTTTCATTTTCAGCAATTATGGATTAGGGCTTATAGGAATGAATTTTGTGTCCTACTTGCTGATATCTGTTCCCATCATTTCTATTACCGCCTGTGGATATGTTCTTGCATTTGCAGGACTATTTGGTGGCGAATGGAAATATTTGTGGTCTGGTGGCTGTATTATTGCGATAACCATCATTATCGGCAGGTTCGCCATCAAAAAGAAAAAGGCACATGCAAACTGAGCTTTTCGAAGAGGCGGAAGATCATTCTTCCGTCTGGACTATCACCAGTTTAACCCAAGCCATCCGGAAATCTTTAAGGAATCATTTCCCAGTAGTTTGGGTAAGAGGAGAGGTTTCTAACCTTCGTGCCCAGGCAAGCGGTCACAGATATTTTGTCCTCAAGGATGATAACTGCCAGTTAAAGGCCGTTCTTTTCCGTGGAGATGCATCTGGTTCTGCTTATTTGCCTCAGGAGGGAGATGAATGCTTGGCATACGGAGAGCTTACTGTGTATGAGCCAAGAGGGGAATACCAGCTAAGAGTCAGGCATTTATTACAGGATGGCTTGGGAAACCTACGCCTGCAATTCGAACGCTTGAAGGAATCTTTGCTTAAAGAAGGACTTTTTGATGAGAATCGGAAAAAAGCGCTACCGAAATTTGCCAGGACTATTGGCATCATAACTTCTCCTGATGGAGCTGCCTTACAAGATTTCATTAGTATTCTGAAAAGAAGAAAGTGGACTGGACAAGTCCTGGTTATTCCATCTTTGGTACAAGGTAAAGAGGCAGCCTCCCAAATGATCCAAGGGATCGATCAAGCAAATCAAATTCCCAATCTTGATCTACTTGTATTGGCCAGGGGTGGAGGATCCTTGGAAGATCTTTGGTCTTTTAACGAAGAAACTCTTGTAAGAAAAGTATCGAATTGCCAGATTCCAATCATATCTGCGGTAGGTCACCAAACTGATTTTGTGCTCACTGATTTTGCCGCAGACTTTCGAGCAGAAACTCCCTCTGCTGCTGCCGAATGGATAAGTTCTCAATACATTGAGGTAATCAATAGGCTCAACCAGTTGGAAGAAAATCTCCTAAAAATTCCTTCCCAATTTTTTACTAGTAATTCTGATAAGCTTGCTCTCCTGCAATCAAGACTGGAGAGACTATCTCCCAAAACCCGGATTGAGATTCATCAGCAGCAATTGGATGATTTCGAGCATAGGTTACAAACCAGCACATCTAACCAGTTGGAAAAACTAGGAATTAAACTTTACTCGCTCGAAGAAAAACTTCAGGCAAATAGTCTCCCGGCTACTCTTAAAAGAGGATTTTCTTACCTATCTGATGAAGAAGGAAACTTAGTGCGCACCGTTGAAAAATTATCTCCAGGTAAAAAAGTCAGAGTTCACTTGGAAGATGGCAATCGTATGCTTGAGGCACTGGGAGATGAATCATGATAAATCATATTCCACAAAACTCCCCAAAAGCTTACATCCGATCAAATCATAAAGATTTCTAGCTTCTTTCCATTCGCTAAATAGGAGACAGTTTTTAAATCCAGACTCTCTGGATAAAAGAGTCATTCGTTTGATTAACTCTCCTCCAATTCCCTTTCCTCTAAAATTCTTGGGGACAAATACCATATTAATCACCCTGTAATTGTCGGTATTACGTCCAAATCCAGCCATTGCACAGGGATGGTTATCAATATCCCTTAGTAAATGAAGGGTTTTGTTTGAGTACATTTTCTTGGCCATTTGAACCGTGGCAGGCAAGTCCATCTGTGGCTCCATTTCTAAAGCAAATTGCTGTGCCCAAATTCTTGCTTTGGGCCAGTCCAGGCTGGTTGCAGAAACCAGACTGTATTCCTCAAAATCTTTGTTTAATTCCTCCCCGGTCTGGGTTTGAAAAATCTTAAATTGCCGAGATCCTGAAATCTTTTTTTTCTCACCAAGTTTTTCGGTCGATTCTAAAAAATGAGAGACAATATCTTCCGGACCACTAACGCCGTCCATGGACCAGTTTTGTTCAATCGAATACTTTGCCAGATGTTCCACCGCTTTTTTGGAGCCTTGAGAAAGGAGTAGGAAATTGGAAGGCGTATGCAGGGCAGACAAATGAATGGATTCCCTAGAGCATACATTTCCTGCCCATAACTTTTTTAGAGATTTTTCCCGGTTTTCAATAATCTGCCAGAAAAGGTTGTTCCAAGCTTCCTCCTTCTTCAAAAAAGGAAGTGCGGTTAGCTTCCACTCAGATGTTTCGTGGTAAGATTGTACTTCAAAGCTCATATCTGCTTATAACCTAAGACGGTCAAAGTGATTTCGGATGGTCAAGTGTGCAAGCAAGTTATAAGACATAAGCATGATGGAAAGCTCCCAAAATCGTTATAATCAGCGAGGTGTATCTTCAAGCAAAGAGGAAGTCCACAAAGTGGTAGACCGAATGGATCGCGGAATCTTCCCTGGAGCTTTTTGTAAGATTACGGCCGATGCTCTCACTGGAAGAGAAGACCTCTGTAATGTGATTCACTCCGATGGGGCAGGGACTAAGTCAATTCTAGCTTATTTATGGTATCGGGAAACCGGTGATCCTTCCGTTTTTAAAGGGATTGCTCAGGATAGTTTGGTGATGAATCTTGACGATCTTGCCTGCGTGGGTGCGTGGGATCGGGTGATGATTTCCAGTACAGTCAATCGTAATGCCAGAAATTTTCCCGGGGAAGCGTTGGCTGCTTTGATTGAAGGAACGGAAGAATTCTTGCAATCCATGCGTGATTTGGGAATTTCTGTGACCAGCGGGGGAGGGGAAACTGCTGATGTGGGAGACTTAACCGGAACAGTTGCGGTGGACTCCTGTGCGGTTGCAGTGATGAACCGGAACCAAGTCATTGACAATGCCCTGATCACTCCTGGACTGGCTATCGTAGGGCTCTCCGCTTGCGGTCAAGCAAGCTATGAAAGTTCCGAGAACAGCGGGATAGGCAGCAATGGCCTAACCAGTGCAAGGCACGAGTTATTGTCCAAATACTATTTGGAAACCTACCCGGAAACCTGCGACCCCAATACTCCTGAACAATATATTTATTGTGGACCCTATCGCATGAAAGATCCCCTTCCTGGCTCCGGTTTGAGCGTTGGGCAGGCTCTTCTTAGCCCAACCCGAACCTATCTTCCCGTTGCCAAAATGATTTCCCATGAACTTGGTAATCAGCTCAAGGGGCTCGTTCACTGCTCTGGCGGAGGACAGACGAAGTGTATGCGTTTCGGAACTGGCGTGCATCACATAAAAGACAATTTGTTTCCCATTCCTCCTCTTTTTGCGGAAATTCAAAAAGCTTCCGGTACTTCAGATGAGGAAATGCACCAAGTCTACAATATGGGTCACAGATTGGAGGCATATTGTGATCCAGAATGTACCTCGCAGGTCATTTCAATTGCCAATTCATTTGGCATAGATGCCCAAATTATTGGCCATACGGAATCTTCTAACCGTCCTGACCAGGCAAATCATGTCACAATTCGCAGAGGTGAAACTGAACTCACCTATGGATAAAGCACACCCTTCTAACTAACCCGTTTTTTGCAAGCAATTGATATCATTCGTAAAGAATGGGGTGACATTCGTCCATCCGTCTGTCTAGTTTGCGGTTCAGGGTGGGGGGAAATCGTTCAAGGACTGTCTCCAGTTTCCAGCATATCCTATGAAAAGCTGCCTGAAATCGGGGCTACGACTGTGGACGGACACCAAGGCAGGCTTTGGCTCGCCAAGCCAGGAAACCAAGAGGTTTTAATTTTTCAGGGCCGTCGACATTTCTACGAAGGAGTAGGGTGGTCACCAGTAATTTTCCCGCCCCTGCTCGCTCATCAATTGGGAGCCCAAACCATCTTGCTAACCAATGCTGCTGGTGGGATCCGGGAAGATTTACATCCTGGTGATCTTATGGTTTTGTCCGATCACTTAAACTTCATGGGCAGCAACCCATTGATCGGAAAAGTTCCACATCCGGATATTCCCCGTTTTCCAGATCAAACTGAAGTCTACGATAAAGAGCTTCGCGAAACAATCCTTCAAACTGGAAAAGAAACTGGTCAGGATTTGAAGATGGGGACTTATCTTGCCCTCTCTGGACCAGCCTTTGAGACCCCGGCAGAAATAGCGGCTTTCTCGAAATTGGGAGCTGATGCGGTTGGTATGTCCACCGTACCAGAAGCTATGGTAGCTAATGCTCTTGGTTTAAAAGTGGGAGCAGTATCGTGTATCAGTAATCTTGCTGCGGGGAGATCTGCTCAGCCTTTAAGTCATGAAGAGGTAGCTGAAACCGCATCCAAAGCATTGCCAAAGATGACTAAACTTTTAGCGAATTTACTACCCAAACTTTGAAAAGTTTAAACTTATAAAAAGCGCTGTCTATCCTCTGTGCTGGGTATCGAACAGACTTCCTTTTTTCCAAAAAAGCGGTAGCGATACCTGGCAATGATCGAATAAAGGACATCTCTTATTGGCTTGGGGATAACCAAGCAGAGAAAAAATAGATTCCATGGAAACTTTAATTTCCCGGCAATTCTTAAACACGCACTGGATCGATCATAGGGACGATTATTTTCAATCAAAACCAAGCCATCCAAATAACTTTGAGGATATCCATGCTTAAGTAGCAAATCTCGGCCTGTTTCCGATTGTAGGGGAGCAAAATATAGATTTGCAGATTTTTCTCTTTTTAAAATAAAACGCACCGCACCATCGCAGAGGTGACATACGCCATCAAAAAGTACGACACTAGAACCTTTTTCCATCTAAGTGTATTACTAGCGAAGAACGCTTTTAGGATACAGCGAATTATCTACTTTTCCCATTCGACTCTATTCTCTGTTCAGATTAAAGAATACTCATGGATCATCACGAACTAGAAAACGGAAGTGTACTTTCCATCGATTTCAAGAAGCTGGCCAAAGTGGCTGCCTGCGGCGAAGACCTAATCCCTGCCGTTGCACAGGATGCGGATACAGGTGAAGTGCTGATTGTGGGCTATGCCAATGAATTGGCCCTTAAAACGGCACAGGAAGAAGGGATGGCCACCTTCTGGAGCTCCAGTAGAAATGAGCTATGGATTAAAGGAAAAACATCCGGTGATTTTTTAGAAATTGTAGAAATCCGGGTGAACTGTGAACAAAACTCCATTCTATACCGCGTCCGCCCAAAAGGGCAGGGAGCCTGTCATGTAAAAGATGAAAAAGGAGT
>JAYPZT010000020.1:0-14118 GCA_038136415.1 Opitutales bacterium | reverse complement strand
AGGTTGGAAATCACCTCAAGCATACGGGGATCAAAACCACCCCCTCTGCTCGGAGATTCCCCCTTCCAGTATGGCATGTACCGGTTCACATAACCATCATCTGCCCGCACATCTATCCAATTGGCACTTTTTTGGGTTAAAATACCTTCCAACTGTCCCGATTTCACTGTTTTAATCCTCGCCTGGGAAGGCTCCATCAGGCTGCAAAAAAGTAAAAAACACCCAAAACCGTACTTACTTTTTGATAAGCAACAGGTCATAGAGGTTAAGCCTTTTAACAATTCGAGCATGATGGATTTATTTATCGATACTCCCAATTAAATGGCAAGGACACTGTTTTTCGATTAACTAAACCGAAAGTCATTTTTCACCTTTGAAAATGAATCTGGTGGAGAACGAGTATCCCCAAAAGCCAACCCACTCAAATTGCGTTGAGTAAACTTGGTCTATTTACAATGATCATTGTCCTTTGATCACCGTAAGCGAGAGCATGAAAAAAATTATCAGTCTATGGCGCGATTCCTTACATCAGGTGTTGGATATTTATGAGCGCAAACGGGGATCGATTAAAATATTTTTTCCGATCTTGTTTGGGTTCTTCATCCTCCTCAATGTAGGATGTTACTGGTGGGCCATTTACACTGCTTTTCCTTATTACATGATGACTCATGAAGCGGCTCATTATATCAAATTGCAAATACCAGTTGGAATACTCGGGGCTCTATTTGATAGCCTGTCTTTCTTTGTCACTATCTGGATTATCCGTCGGGCATTGGCATCGACTAAGACTTCTGAATACATCTTCCACCTCTCCCTGGATCTGGTCATTGCAGTGCTCGCCACTTTCTGGGTATTATTTGTTTTCACCTTCGGGGGATGGATGATCAGTTTATGGGAAACTGCTCCTGAACAACTGGCAGAAAGGGGAAGCAAATACACCAACCGGGCCATACAGGCTATTCAGGATCCCACTGGCCGGGAAAATGCCAAAAATATTTATTTCGGACTGATCATGGGAGTATCCGCTGCTTTGCCCACCTGTATGCATATGGGACTCTTTCTCTACTCGGCGGTTAGACATTTGTTACCTGTAAAAAAGAAAGAGAACACTCCGGAAGAACAAACGATTGACTGAAAGATCCATCACCCTCTCTTGTTCCAAGCTTCCCGATATTCCCTGGCTGCTCCGAAAAAGAGATCCGCAAATGCATCCACCGTGTATTCAATAGGATTGGAATATCCACCGCCCATAAAAAGAAGCATGGGCACTCCCAGTTCTCTTCGCCACGCAAATACCCGTTCATTTCGGGCACGCATCCCCTCCCTGGAAACCTTGAGCAGACCCAAAGCATCCATTTCCAAAGCATCCACTCCTGCCTGAAAAAAGAGCAGGTCAAAGGACTCCCCGCTTACTTGTTCGATCGCCTGATCAATCGCGGATAAAAACTCCTCATCGCCAGCTCCCTTGGCCAGCCCGATATCGAGATCACTGGATTTTTTACGGAAGGGAAAATTGTCCTGTCCATGAACGGATACGGTGAAGACACGATTATCTCCATGAAAAATCTCCGCGGTTCCGTCTCCCTGATGTACATCCAAATCCAGCACAAGCACACGCTTGGCTTGCCCTCTTTGCAAAGCAATTTCAGCACAGACCGCCAAATCATTAAATATACAATATCCAGCCCCCTCCCCCCGGAAGGCATGATGGGTACCTCCAGCCATATTGCCGGCAATGGGCACCCCTTTTTGCAACAGATCCAACCCCTCAATTGCGCCCCCTACCAGACGCAAGGTGCGCTCAACAATTTCTGACTTCCATGGGCGCAATCCAATCCTCCGGATCTCCTCCTCTCTTAATTCCTGGGCAAGAAACCGGTCGACAAAATCCTCATCATGAACAAGCAGAATTTCCTCGCGCTTTGCCAACCTGGGAACTTTCAATTCGATCAGTGCTTCCCTATCTTCCTCCCTGATTTTTTCGGCAATCTTCGCATACCGATCCACCGGAAATCGTGCTGTCCGATCGAGCCCGGATGAATAAATTTCATCATAATATAAAGTCATTTGCATGTTTGGCATGGAAATTTCATCTAATACTTTTTTGTTCATTCGATTATTCTCCCTAGTATTTAATTTGTGAGCTTGCAAAACGCATTCCTTGGTTCCCTTGTTGGCGATGCCGTCGCCATGCCTGTGCACTGGTACTACGATCGGAATGCATTGGATAAAGATTATGGAGACTTTGATGATTATCTTCCTCCCCGCAGACCTCACCCAGACAGCATTCTTTGGCGGTCAAAATATGAACCCATCGGTCCCAAAGCAGATATTTTGAGAGATCAGGGAAAATACTGGGGACAAAAAGGTATTCATTACCACCAATTTTTATCCGCAGGAGAAAATACCCTAAACCTTAAGCTTTCCGTGGAACTTTACCGGTGGATTATTCTTCAGGGTGAATTTGATCTCAACGGATGGTTGAACAGGTATGCTCAGGTCATGCTCACCCCCAACTGGCACCGGGACACTTACGCAGAGGAATACCATCGCAAATTTTTCACCAACTATGCCCGGGGACGGCCCCTTGATTCCTGTGGATGCGAAGATTTACACATTGGAGCCCTGAGCTTAATCCCGGGATTACTTGCGGGACTCGAAGCACTGGATATCACCGAACCAGCCATCTTGATGCAGCATGCCATTTCTCTGGTTCGATCAACCCATGATCACGAATATTCCCTGCGTGCTGCAGCAGATTTAACCCGTATTCTTTTACATGTGGCAGAAGGAATACCAATCCGCAAGGTGCTGGCGGAACTACCCATTCCTGGAGTCTCGGTATCCCGGTTTATGAATTGGGTGGATCTCCCGGACCGGGTGGTGGTTGGCGAAAAGTTGAGCACCGCCTGCTACCTCCCCGAATCCTTTGTCGCATCCCTGTACTTCGCTTGGAAATACCACGATGATTTCTCCCTCGCTCTTTTACAGAATGCAAAGGTGGGGGGCGACAACTGTCACCGGGGCGTGGTGGTGGGAGGTGTATTGGGGATTGGATGCGGAGTACCGAGGAAATGGTTACGCAACCTCGTTTCGATGGAGGATTTACGGTGCGATTTACGGGCCGCCAAAGGTCTTAGTCTTTGAACAAAGCAAGCTGTCCATCCACTGACTTTTTACGGGTCCCCTTACCACCCGTTCTCTTTTTTGATCCATGACGCTGCAGGGTCTCCCGTGCAGAATCCCTGCCTGTTTCACTTTTACGGATGGAAAAAATTCGGTCCTTCATGAGACGCGTTCTCTCTTTGAGATTAACCACAGGGCCAGCATATCCTTTTAGGCTCAGTTCTTCCGCATGAGCAATTTCCGCAGGTGAAAAATCTCTCAACTCCGGAACCCATCTTTTCACAAAGGTTGCATCCTGATCGTGATCCAAAAACTGTTTGGCCGGACTGTACACGCGAATGGCGTTGATTCCAGTGATCCCTGCCTGCATTTGCAACTGGGACAAATGAATCCCCGGCTCATAATCCAAAAAAATACGGGCAAGCGGGCCATGAAGTGTACGCCAGGACAGATGTAGACCAAAACAAGCAAAGCTGACCACCATTGCCCGCATCCGAAAATTCATAAATCCAGTCTCTTGCAGGCACCGCATACAGGCATCAATCATGGGATAACCCGTACGACCATGCAGCCATGCATCAAGCAAGTCCGGATTATCCTCATATTCAATTTCGTTGTAAGCGGGATTGATCGCGGAGAATTCCATTTGGGGACTCCCCTCCAATCGCTGGACAAAATGATCCCTCCAATGCAACCTCGACTCAAAAGCACGGAGACTTCCTCGCCAGGGATTCTTCCCTTTTTCGCGGCTAAGCTCTTCTCTTCTTTGATCAAGTGCAGCAAAGACGCTACCCGAACTGATCGTTCCCCAGGCTAAGTGCGGAGACAACCGGGAACCCGCAGTGAAAGCGGTGTTGGGGGAGGAAATACCCCCCGAGTAAGCAACTCCACGATCCTGTAAAAAGGAACCCATGGTATCCCATGCAGCTCGCTCGTTCACGGTTTGCAGATGGTTCGATAAAGATCCTGAGAACCGGGAAAAACGCGAAACTAAAGTCTGCCATTCCATCGGCTGAGAAAACAGAAACTTATCCTTGGGCGGGCAGAGATTTTCCGGAACCGGCAGAACTGCAAGCCTGCCCCGAGGACCCTGGCCCAGTGTTTTACGTTTTTGCTCAGCGGACATTCCACGCACCACCGTGCTTCCAACGGATTCGATCCACTCCACACCATGCTCCTGGCACCATTTCCGTACCGCCCGGTCACGACGGAAAGTAAGATCATTGCCTGTCTCCTGGTAGGAACGGATTCTCTGAAAGGGATACCTCTGAAACAGGGCATGCAGTTGCTCCACTACTTCCCCCACCCGCTCGACCAAGCCAGATCCACGCTTTCGTAAACTGGCAGATAATCCATGCAATCCCTGCCACTGTGCCTGCAAATGAAATTCCCCGTAATCCTCGGCATTCAGAATACTTGGCTCCCAACAGAAAAACGGGATAACTTCCTCCGAGGACTGAGTGCCCAGGAACAGGCAATGATTATCCGTGACACGAAGATCCCGTTTGATCCACCAGAGGGTCCGCTGGACAAAGGATTGCTTCACTTCCTGGAGCGCCGGCATTTTTCCGAGCAATATAAAATCTGATCCCAGATTCCACGAAGGATCCATTTTCTACGGTTATAAAATGGCCGCCCGCAATGCTTGCATAGTTTCTCTGCCAATTGGGATTTTTTTTGTGCCATCAATACTGTAAATATGAAACAACCAAGGCTCCAGACCAGCAAAACACCCGCCCCCAATTGGTACGGATCAGACGCTCCACCACAGGATCACTTTTACCCTCCTTCATCAAAAGGCGGTGACAGGGAGCAGAGATTAAAAAAGTGATCATCCAGGCAAAGAGCACAAATAGAAGACGAGCCCAGGCAAGATCATCCCCCACAAAAAAACAGGTCGAGGCGGAGTCGATCAATTGAGCAATCATCAGGGGTAAAACAAACCATCCAATCTGGTTGCAGTAGCGGGGATGCCACCTGGTAAAACGCTCCGCGGGAATTTCCCGAAAAACCGGGTAGACGATAACCTGTACCAGTCCTATAAGTACGAACATGGCAAAATCGATGCTCAATGCATGCTCGTGCAAAAACTCAAGCAACAGACTCATGATAAAAGAAAAGGGTCCGAGGTACTCATAAATCACATTCTATGTCGTTTACTCATCACCGGGCAAATCTTTGCTTTCTCTCCCTGCTGGCTTTTTCAATGATTGGTTGCACTGATAAGCCAAACCAATCAGCAGAAAGCACCTTCACAGGAGAAGGAATGACAGAAGAAAAAGCGTTTCGCATTCTCATTCTCGGAGATTCCCTCACCGAGGGCTATGGGGTATCCCCCGCCCAGGCTTTTCCCTCCCTTCTCGAAAAAAAATTAAATTCCAGCAGTCAAACTGAACATAAATTCTTCGAAGTGATCAACGGAGGGGTAACTGGATCCACCACCAGTGGAGGAGTCTCGCGGATAGGATGGCATATGCAGTCTCCACCCGACTTCCTACTTGTTGCCCTTGGGGGAAATGATGGACTGCGGGGTATTCCTCCTCAGGAATCAAAACAAAATCTTCGCAAAATCATTGTCTCTGCCCAGGAACATAAGGTCCCGGTGATGCTTGCGGGAATGAAACTCCCGCCTAATTACGGTGCCACACATCTGGAGGCATTTGAAAATATGTTTCCTGAACTGGCGGATGAGTTGAAAATCCCTCTCCTTCCCTTCCTGCTCGAGGGAGTGGGAGGAAACCCGAAAATGAACCTGCCCGACCGGATTCATCCCAATCCGCAAGGCCATCAAATGATTTGCCAAACTGTATTTCAACACTTGATCAAACACCTCCCAAAACATCTCCCGTGAATCCAATTTTAAAAGTAAACCGAGTATGCAAAGCCTACCAACAGGGCAACCATCGGGTGGAGGTACTCGAGCATTTGAGCATGTCCGCAGATGCGGGCGAAAAAATTGCCATACTTGGACCAAGTGGTTGTGGAAAATCCACCCTGCTCTCCCTCCTTGCCGGGCTGGATAAACCCGATGTGGGAACGGTGGAAATCGATGGACAGGATCTCGCCAAAATGAGCGAGGATGCACGCACCCGGACACGCTCCGAACGGCTCGGTATTGTTTTTCAGCAATACCACTTGATGCGAAACCTCACCGCGATTGAAAATGTGGGGCTCCCCCTGGAAATTCTTGGTAAACCAGACTATGCGGACCGGGCACGCATGGCCTTGAAAGCAGTGGGACTTTCCCACCGGGTGGCTCACTTCCCCTCGGAAATGTCGGGCGGGGAATGTCAACGCGTGGCAATTGCCCGGGCTCTGGTTGCCCGCCCTTCCGTTGTCCTGGCAGATGAACCATCGGGAAATCTCGATCAGAAAACAGGGGAGGAAGTCATGGAATTACTGTTCAGCCTTTGCGATGAACACAATACCACCCTCATCCTTGTCACTCATAACGAGGAACTTACCAAGCGGTGTGACCGGGCGTTAATTCTTAAGAATAGGGCCCTGCAAAAAGTGAAAGGATGAGATTCATTTTTCGCCAGGCCTGGCGGGAGATGAAAAACAGCCGCTCCTTTTGTTTTTTCTACTCCCTCAACCTCACCCTCGGGCTGGTGGGATTTGTCTTGGTGGATGCTTTCCGGGAATCCATCGAGTCGAAGATGGTTAATGAGTCGAGGGAGTTACTTGGGGGCGATCTCGCCCTGCGGGCACGCCGCCCCCTATCCTACGAGGAATTGGACCGGGCAAGAAGTACCTTACCCACCGATATCCGCGAGGCCGGCACCGTGGATTTTTTCTCGATGGCAGCAGGTCCCACCGGCCAGAGCCGTTTGGTCAAGGTGGTGGCGATCGACCGGGGGTTTCCTTTCCATGGAGCATTCAAGCTTCGTCTGGGTGGAGAATTAGGAGGAGATGAGATCGATCTTTTGCACGAGCGTAAATATGCCTGGATTTATCCCGAAGCCCGGGCTCAGCTTGGAATTGATCTCGGAGAGGAACTCCAGTTGGGAGAAACCAAATTCCTTATTTCCGACCTCATCAAAGAGGAGACAGGACTGTCCTTTCAGCCCACGGATCTTGCCCCCAAGGTATTTATAAGCCGCGAATATTTGGAGGATACCAACTTACTGGGAGAAGGAAGCCTGGCATACTACACCCACCTTTTTCTTCTCCCTCAGGGAACCGATTCCGATGCCTTTGGTCAGGGACTTGAAAAAGCAATCAATTCCCCGGAAATCCGCACCTACACCCACCGTCAGGCCGGACACCGGGCAGGTCGGCTTCTGCGTTACCTGTCTGATTTTCTTTCCCTGGTCTCTCTGGTGGCTTTGTTTCTGGCCTGTCTGGGAAGTGGTTTTCTTTTTCACGGATTTCTCAACCACCGCATGCATGAGCTTGCCACCCTGATCAGCCTCGGAGCTACCCGCTCTACTGCTCTGCGAATCTTTGTTCTCCAATTGATTTTGCTTGGTATTTTTGCCGCCCTACCTGCCACCCTCGCCTGCTCCATTTTCATTCCTGCTCTCAGCAGTGCCATCTCCGGTATCGGGGCTGCCGAGGTGGAAGTATTTGTCAGTTTAAAGACCATTCTCCTGACTTTTGCGGTAGCTGTCGGAGCGGGCTGGCTCCTTGCCCTTCCCTCCCTCAGCAAAGTCCGCCGGCTCCGCCCGACTGAACTTTTTCAGGAGGCATCCAGACCGGGGTTCCATACTTCAAAAATGAGCCTGCTCCATACCCTGCCCGGTCTGCTCGCATTTTGGACGCTCTGCATTACCCAGGCTCATTCTGACAAGCTCGCCAATATTTTCTTTGGATGCTTTCTCGGCTCCCTCATCCTTCTTTATTTTCTGGCCCGTTTTGGATTTGGTCTGGGGGAAAAATTTCTCAGCAAAGCCAGCCTGCCCATTCGCTTGGCCGCCCGTTCCCTCGCCCGAAACCGGGCTGGTGCTCTCACCGGATTTTTGGCTATCGGGCTGGGTGTGCTTCTGCTCACTCTCATTCCTCAGACACATCACGGTCTGGGAAAAGAAATTGGATTGGACGAGCCCGCCAAAAATCTGCCCAGCCTGTTTCTTTTCGATCTTCAGGAAGAACAATTGGACGGAGTGCAGGCACTGCTTCAGGAGCAGGGGACCCAGCTCGGAAATATTACGCCGTGGGTACGGGGCAGAATTAAAACGATTCAAGGGAAACCCTACGAGAGGTCCTATCACCAGGAAGACGAGCTCAATAACCCGGATGAACAACGCCGCAGTGCATTCCGCAACCGCAGTTTTAATCTCAGTTACCGAAACCACTTATTGGAGAGCGAAGAACTTCTCGCCGGGCACCCCTTTTCCGGTACCTATGATCCAACTCTGGGAAAGCCTGCTGAAATTTCAGTGGAGCACAAATATGCGGAGGCTCTTGGTTTGAAAGTGGGGGACCAGATGGGTATCGAAGTTGCAGGTATCCCCATCGAGGCAGTGGTGGTGAATTTACGCCGGGTCCGCTGGACCAGTTTCCAGCCAAATTTCTTTGTGCAGATGCAACCGGGCGTGCTCGATCAGGCACCCAAAACCTTCCTCGGCACCCTGCATCATCTGGAGCAGGAAAAAAAGGAACGGGTGCAGAATCTATTGGTCCGCGAATTCCCCACAGTTTCCATCCTTGATGTGGAAAGAACCGGAAGAAAAATTCTCGAGGTGGTGGGGCAGATGACCTGGGCCCTGCAATTGATGGCCACTCTGTCCGTACTTGCCGGTTTGGTCATTCTTTTCTGTGTGGTCCGTGAAAAAGCTCGAAGCCAGAGCTGGGAGATGAACCTGCAAAAAGTATTGGGATGCACCATTAAACAGCTTCGCAAGCAGGTATGGGTGGAATTTGGTATCCTCGGTGGAGGTGCTGCGGTTATGGGCACCCTGCTCAGTCTAATCACCAGTTATTTATTATCCGTGGAAGTATTTGACCGGGTATGGAGCTTTCGCTGGGACCTGCCCATCCTTGTGGTGGTAAGTGTGGTGGCTCTCTCGATTATCACCGCAGATTTTGGAGCCCGTGCTGCTCTGCGGCAAAAGCCTGCCCGCCTGTTACAGGAGGGGTAATACATATCCAACCAGGTCCTTTGTGCCTTGTGCCCAAACCTGCACTAGCCTAGCATAATAATCATTCAAATGAATCGATGGTTTGACGAAGAATGAAGGAAGATCTCGTACAGCAGAAGAAGAAAAAATTCTACCCGCTCAGTGATCCCCTGCGCGAATATCTCAAGCACTACAAGCGCCAGCACGACCTCCCTGTACACTATGAAAACCTCCTACAGTCGGAGGACTGTTATCCGGTGATGAATGCCAAAAATGAGGACACTCTCTGGCAGACCATGGTTTATGACCAGAACTATGGCAGGGAAATGTTTGAGGGGTTGAAAAAAATCTATGTCCTTTTGCGCTCCGGCGGGGATGAACGCATCCTGCCCAACCTCTATGTGGACCGGGTGGACTATTGCACCTTTGGCAACACCCGCCCCTTCCGTATCCGCATTGTCAATCAGTACAATGACAACCACGATTATTTTTACATCAAAAAAGCGGATGCTTCCCGGCTCTATGGACTGGAACTGGAACAATTACTTTCTCCCAATGAAATTAATTTTCAGGTCGATAAGGACACCCTGATTGAAGAACATATTATTGGAGTGCCCGGTGATGATTTCATCCGGGATTACCTCGAACGCGAGGAACTGAATGAGGTACGCTTAGCCAAGGAGTTTATCAAATTCAATGAGCGCTGCTTTGTCCGCCTGCTTGGCGATATGAGGGCGTACAATTATGTGGTGGAAATGACCCCGGATCTGGAACATACCCAGTACCGCGTACGGGCGATCGATTTTGATCAGCAATCCTATGAAGGGCGCCGCAGCTTCTACTTGCCCCAGTTCTTCAAAAACAACCTGCCGGTGGTCAATCTATGCACCAGTTTGATCAACAAGGACACCAGCCTGCAATACCAACGGGAGGAACGCACTTTGATTCAAAGAAGGTTCAATTTCTCCCAGACCCGGATCAAAAGGCTGCGTGCCTGCATGTGTGAGGACCAAATCTCCAGCGAGGAAAAAGTAAAGAGACTGCGGGAGGAACTCGCCCGTATGCATCAGGACAGCCGCTTTAAATTGTGCCAGACCATGGGGGAAATCACCTTCCTTAACATTGCCATTGTGCTTGGATTGGAAGAGGAGGCCCCGCCCCGCTTCCTCAAATAACAACCGGTCTCCAGAGTGAGGCTAGCCGGTGGTGCGCAATCCGCTGGCAATCGCATTGACCACCAGCAGCATATGCTCAACCAACTCGGGTCGATCTTCCTCGGTCTGCCTAAATTCCTCCAGTAATTCAATCTGCTGGGCATGGAGCAGGGAAAGAGCACTTTCTCTTGCCTGCAAAGTTTTCCAGAACCGTGGTCTTCTTTCCTCCAGGCTTCCCTGAAAAAGAGCTTCAAAATGCTTCTTAGCCAAAGTTCTCTCCTGCATGATTTTATCGAGCATGGATGAACCAAGCTGCTTATCTTTTACCAAGCCCGCATATTCCCCCATCCATTTCGGATCTGAACTGGCCAGGCTGCTTTCCGCATTTAAAAACACATACCTCAGAAAGGAGCTATTTTTCACTAATTCTGGCAGCTTTTCAAAAAGCTCAGGTTCCTCCGCTTCGAGGGCATGGAGTCCGGAACCAACCCCATACCAACCGGGCAGATAAAACCGTGCCTGATTCCAGCTAAATACCCAGGGTATTGCCCGTAGGTCTGCCAGCGTGGCCTGCCCGGTCCTGCGGCTGGGACGGGATCCGATCCTGCTTCTTTCGATCGCATCAATTGGGGTAGCCTGGCGGTAAAATTCCACAAACCGGTCAGATTCAAGCAATTCACGGTAGGCCTTGCGGGATGCATGAGAGAGAAAATTCATCACCGGAGAAATTTCCTTCATCCCATCCCGTTTCTGACTCAAAAGTTCTCCTCCCAGGGTGCCCGCCAGTAAAGTTTCCAGATTAGCGGCAGCATTGGTGGCGGTGTTGAATTTTTGCCCAATTACCTCCCCCTGTTCAGTTAAGCGCAGACCACCCGACAGGGAACCCTTGGGCAGTGCTTCCAAAAAGCGGTGCGTAGGCCCGGCTCCCCTGCCCACCGTGCCGCCACGGCCATGAAAAAAGGTCATGGTAACCCCGTGCTTTTCCCCAACCTCAAGCAACCTACGCTGAGCTCTCTGCAAAGCCCACTGACTGGCGAGAATGCCGGTGTCTTTATTGCTGTCACTGTAGCCAAGCATGATTACCTGAGTGGCAGATTCACCCATTTGCTCGAGGCTGGCACGGGCACAGGGATGGGAAAGAAAATCATCCATAATACCAGGGGCTGCCTCCAAATCCTCAAAGGTTTCAAACAAGGGAACCACCGGCAGGGGACTGTACATTTTCCCTTCCGAGAAGCGAGTGAGTCCTACTTCCTTGCCCAACACATAAACCATCAGTAAATCCGCCACGGATCGGGTCATACTGACCACCAGGCAGCCCAGACCTTCCGGCCCCTGGGAATCCAAATGCTCGACTAATTCCGCAAAAGTAGCCCGTACTTCCTCCGCTTCGGGAGGCAAGGAAGTGGTCGCATGAGTCATGGGTCTTGGATGACTAAGCTCTGCATTAAGAAACTCCAATTTTTTATCGAGGGACCATTGCGGAAATGTCTCCCCATCCTCAATCCCCCCCGCCAGCATCATTTGACTGAGGGCTTTGTCATAGGCATCACTATTTTGACGCACATCCAGCCGGGCAAGATGCAATCCAAAGGTATTTACGAGGCGCAACACCGGGCGGACATACATGTTCACCGTCCGCCCTGCCCCAGCCTGCTGCAGACTTTCGATCAGAATTTGCAGATTTTCCCGGAGATGAAGTACCCCATGATCAAGACGATCCGCCATTCCCAGAACATAGGCTTTCCAGGGTTCGAGGTTGTGATCGGTTACTCCCCACTCTTTCATTCTTTCGAGCACTTGATCGGGAGCAGCCAGACCCGAAGCACTAAAAGCAAGCTTTTGCCCCAGTTCGGTAAGACGCCCCCGCACCACATCCTCCGCTCCTTTAACCAGGAAAGTTAAAGTGTCACGGGTGACACGGGCCGTGACCTTGGGATGACCATCCCGGTCCCCACCTACCCAGGAACCAAACTTCAGCATAGGCAGTTCGTTATCCTGCAAAGGCTCAGCATCCGGCCACACCTGTTCCCAGGCATCACGCAGACGATCATCCAAACTATTGAAAACAACCGGAAAGATTTGTTTTAGATAATAACTAAGGTTCTGGAGCTCATTTTCCACGCCAGGCTTTTCAGAAAAAATTTCACCGGTTAGCCAGAGTCTCTCCAAGACTGCCTCCAGTCCACGCTCACAGAAATTCTGCTCAGATGCGGTCTGGACGGCATCTTTTTTTCGCAATAGACGGACAATTTCCCGGTGCAATCCAAGCACTGCCCAGCGCTTTGCCTCGGTTGGATGTTTGGTGAATACTGGCTCGACCCAGACCTTGGGCAGTTTCTGCCGGATTTCCTGCTCCGAGTATCCCTCATTGGATAATTTTTGCAGAAAGTAAGCCCACCTACCCGGCTCTGCTTTGCCACCCAGGTCTTTTTCGCGCTCCCTCGAACTTCTGCCCGAGCCATGCTCTTCCGCCAAATTAAGCAGCTGGAAGTAGAAAGATATTGCCTGAATGGATTGAGGGTTCAGACGGCCAGTAAAACCTGCAAAATTTTTGTCCCGCAGAAGAGTGGCGGCATCAGGCACCCCGAGGCTATCCAGTACGGAAGCAAATGATTGCACTAAAAAGTTGTGATCGGAGGAGACTCTTTCGAGTCCGGATTCCACCGAACGTCCAAAGATCAGGTTGGTATTACTGGGTTTGTTCATCTAAGCAGTTCCTTCATAAAGCAATGGTCATTCCCGACAAGTGTCATCGGACAGATTTGTATAGTTTTTTTCAGTTTCAGCTGAAATTTTCAGTCCTTGCTAATTCCCTGATTCCCTGATGTGCTAATGGACGGTCGGGGAAACTTACATGGGGAAAAATTTATGAAAAATAAGATGAAGTCCGTAGCGGAATGGAAAAAGCTGGTCGAAGAATACCAGCAACCGAATTTCAATCGGGCTACCTGGCAACTCGTCAATACGCTTGGCCCTTTGGCTCTCATCTGGGTGGCTCTCTATTTCCTCAAAGACTCTCCCTTGTGGATATCGACTCTTTTGGCGGTAGTTGCCGGTCTTTTTCTGGTGCGCGTTTTTATCATTTTTCATGACTGTGGTCACGGATCCTTTTTTAAATCGAAAAAAGCAAATGATGTGGTTGGTTTCATCACCGGTATGCTTACCT
Source organism: Opitutales bacterium (assembly GCA_038136415.1). Classification (GTDB taxonomy): domain Bacteria; phylum Verrucomicrobiota; class Verrucomicrobiia; order Opitutales; family Seribacteraceae; genus Chordibacter. The sequence continues at coordinate 607 of JAYPZT010000020.1, read as the reverse complement.
TTACTCCCTACCACCACTGGAAGTGGGAACATGCCATGCACCATGCCACCAATGGGGATTTAAACCGCCGTGGGATCGGCGATATCTGGACCCTCACCGTCAAGGAATACCTCTCCTCCTCCCGTCTCACCCGTCTTAATTACAGGTTTGTCCGCAATCCCTTCATTCTCTTTGTATTTGCTCCGCTTTTTCTCTTTTTTGTTTTGGAAAGATTTCCCTCCCGCAAATGTAAACCAAGGGAGAGACGCTCGGTCATGCTGATGAACCTGGCCTTACTTGTTTGGGGAATTTCCCTGAGCCTGGTTTTTGGTTTCTCCACCTGGCTCTACCTGCAAATTATTATGATGGGAGTGGCTGCATGCTCCGGTGTTTGGTTATTCTATGTGCAGCATCAGTTTGAAGATACCTACTGGGAGGAAACCCGCAACTGGGACTTCACATCCGCGGCCATGGAAGGAAGCAGTTTTTACAATCTACCTAAAGTTCTTCAATGGTTTTCTGGTAATATCGGATTTCACCATATTCATCACCTGAATCCCATGATTCCCAACTACCATTTGGAAAAATGCCACTTTTCGGATCCATTTTTTCAAAATGCACCCGAGCT
>JAYPZT010000019.1:0-14243 GCA_038136415.1 Opitutales bacterium | reverse complement strand
GTAACTCCCGCACTATCCCAACCAAAATTCACAAAATCTTCACTGGAAATAAAGGTGAGGATTAAGAGCATGGCGTATGGTGGAATTAACAAATACCAAAGTTCTAAATTAAAAGCAATTTTCGCAACACCAGTACCAATACCCAATGCGACTCCAGTGGCAACTGCCTGCATTAGAAGATTCTTTTTGAAGGCACCAACAGTAATTTTTTCAACAGTTGCTCCAAGTGCGTTGAGAGCAGGTTCAGCTAGCGTTGCACCATATCCAAGAATGAATCCAAATAAAATAGCCAAACATTTACCCACTGTAGAAGAGTGAAACATTGGATCAATAAACCCTTCAGACTGCCAAGGTTGGATTGAGGCAAAGCTTGAAACAACATTTCCTCCAAGTTGCTCGCCGAGTGGAGTGAGTCCAAGTGAAATCCCTAAATTAAATAAGCACATCCCAACAACTGCACACGCAATGCCTATGATCAGTTCATCCATGTGTTTTGGTTTTTGCCTCAGTCCGACAATGAGTACGAAGAGTAAGATTGAACACAAGGGAACAATTGCCCAAATCGCCCCTTCAAGTGCCCCACGATCCTGATCAGGACCTGATAAAATTCCGTCAGACTTTGAATAATTTATCGAGCCGTCAGGTTCGATACTGTAAAAATCTTCACCGGGATCAACTTTACCGTTGTTGTTCTTGTCTACTTCCTGAGGTCTGAAGGTGTTTGGGAAAAAATCCAAATTATTTGTAAAGGTGGTGGCAATATCAGCATTTGGGTCCCAAATTGCATCGGGAGCTTTGTATCCCTCTCTCACAACATAAATTTGGGCACCGTTTAATTGGACATTTTCTCTTTCACCACCTGGCAATGCACTTGGTAAAATAGAACCGTCCGCCACTTTTGTTTTAATCGCATATCCCTCAGGAAGAGATTTATGAGTGTTTAAATGGTTTTGGATTACTTTTCTCTCCTCAACCGATAAAGACCAAGCAAGCTCGCTTTCACCAACGCTGCCTGCAGAATCAATTTTCTCTTGGGCTTTTAACTCTCCGAACTTTTGGAAGTCTTTGGAATAATTTTTACCATATTCTCCGGCCTGGATATGCCATTCGGCTGTCGAGTGCTTTGCGTAATAGTAGTTGTCGGTATTGAAGAGGTAGAGAGCATAGCACATCACCGCGAGGATTGGAAATAAGGATGCGAGAGTTACCACGCCAAAACCAGTATTACTAGAACCACCAGTCGACACAATTCTGCACACACCAATTCCAAGTGCCAAAACTAAAGGAACTGTGACCGGACCCGTGGTAACAGCACCGCAATCCCATGCCAATCCAAGAACATGCTTAAGTCTATCGTCTGAAAATTGCATGTAGAGGGTTAGGCAGGACAGGATAACTACTCCCGCGTAAATAAAGGGCTTCAGTGACCATCCTTTGTAAAAACGAAGGACTCCAAGCAAAACAGCAATTCCAACACCGACACCTACACAATTAACCAAAAGTCCCGCTCCAGTATTTAAAATTGTCCATAGCAAGGGAGCCGCGGTGGGGTCTACTCCGGCACCTGCAGCTCTCAATACACCAATGGCAGGCTCTGCAAATGTCGCAAACGCACCCAAAACAAAACCAAAAGCCAGACTTGTTGGAAGGCAGGGGATGCCAAGAATTTTTTTCCGTGGCAGAGTTGATCCAAGTGTTTCCCCTAGGGGCATCAGTCCCAATCGCAGACCCTCCATGAAAAAAGCCAATCCAACGATCACAATCATGATACCTGCAGCTATCATCAAAGAATAAACAATGGGTAATCCAAGAACCAAAACTTGAAAAACAATTAAATATAATATGATGAACCAAACGCATTGGATTTGCTCAACGATCTTGTCCTTCGAAAATGCAAGGAGAATTCCGAGTTTTTGCTGAGTGGTAAGTTGCAGAGACTTGGTGTCGGTAGATTGATTAGTCATTTTTTCAGAGATATGATCGTCAAGTTATATAAGTTTGGCTTGCAGTAAAGAGAATAAAATCTACTTACTCCAAGCAGCATTGGCCAAAGTTAAAGATAGTTTGTTCGCTCCACTTAGTAAGCGAACAGATAAATTCCAAGTCACTCCGACAATGCCTAGTGACGCAGTACCAACCAAATTGAAGGACCGTGCTGGAAGATTTTCAAAACTTGCTGCTCCATCTAAATCAGTTCTCACTCGATATCCTCTTCCTTCACTTACCTCTGTCTGCAAGAGAGATCGGATTTTCTTATTCAAACCAGGAAACATAAATGGGGTTTTTCTCGATTGAGCCCACAATTCCTCGAAACTAGATACTGATGAATAGTCACTCAAAAAAATCGACCCATCCTGTAAAATCTGACCGAAGTTTCTATCAAGAAGAAAAAATTCTGTGTAAAAAGCTTCTTTGCTTTTTCCGTTTTGTAAAGTAACCACCGCATCGAAAGAAAGCTGACATGCTGTTAAAGTGTTTATATTAGTGTTTTCGATAATGGGACTTCTTGATGGTATTTCAGCATATTTTTGGGATCTTGGAGGAAATTTTTCCATATCTGTAGTCAATTCATAAGATCTAATTCTTTGCTCCAAAATTTGCTTTTGGGATTTAAGGTCCGCAAAGTCTGAAGATTGGGAAGATAAATTTGCCTGTACTTCAGCAATTTCACTTCGGAAATCACTGAAGCTATTACTTAGAGTCTCACTTTGAATTGGTTGATGGATGCCAGATTGCTTTTCCTGCAACCTTAAGAGAAGAGACTCATTTTCGAGAATTAACTGCTGGATTTTGCGGTCCTTGTTGGAAATTACAGACCTCAGTTCTGCGATTAAAACATCATCTGATTGAATGGAAACTTGAGGATCCGTTACTGGTGGTAGAGTTTTATTTGAGGTTGAAGCCATGGGTGCAGGCACTTGGGGTGGCTCTTTGCCAATAGTATTCAATTTATCAGTTGCCCCTTCCTCGACAGTTATAGTTGAGGCAACCACTCCCGAATCCATAAAAGATGAAAGGTCAGGCGTGGGGTTCTCTTGGCTGTTCACAAATTGGTCCAATTCAGATTTGGTAGAATTTTGAATCAAAGCATTACCATCAGATGACTTTCCCTCATTACTGCAAGAGATGAACAGGGACAGCAGACTAATGTATGCAGATACAGAAAGCATTTTCATCAGCTACAATCAGAAGTGTCCCACAGGATGATGGCAAGATTTTAAACTAATCGTCTTCTGATATTTACAATTTATTCAAACCAGCTAACTTTACATCCATGTCTCCCCTACCCCACCCTGAGACTAATTTAATTAGCCGCGAGAATCGTTTTCTAAAAAAAACAATTTCCGCTTTGCGTGATGAACTCATTCATCATGAGCAGGAAAATGAAAGAAAAACACAAAGTCTTCTTGCTGCACACGAACAGGATAAATCCGGCCTCTATGATACAATAAATCGTCTCAGAGAGCAGATACAGTCGAATTTAGCCTCCTTTGAGGAAGATAAGCAAAATATTAGAACTTCTCACAATACAGAGAGTAAAAACTTAAAGGAGCTCATCCACTCACTTCGTTCAAAATTAGATTTAACAAAATCACAATCTGAAGATTTGGAACAACAAATCGCTTCCAGATTTTCTTCAGAAATTAATCAATTAAAGAAAATTTTGGGCTCCTTGCGGCAAGAGTTGGAAAATTCAAAAATTGAAAAAGAGGAATACGGAGAAAAGATTCGCAGAGAAAAGTCATTGGAGATTTCCAGTTTGAGACAAACTGCGGAAAAATTAAGACAAACGATTGATCAGAATAATCATGGCTTTGAGCAAAAAATTCAAAATTTAAATGCTCAAAATGAAACTAAATTAATTTCATTAAAGGATACGGTCGGGCAACTTAGGCTATCATTGGAGGAAATGGAGCTTAAAAAGGAAGATGAAATACAGAGTGCAGTTAGTAAAAACAGAACAGATCTTGAAGCTCTCAAATTAAATGTTGTTAAATCACGAGAAAAGTTAGAACTGGAACGCTCAAGGATTGATGAAAGGATTCAGAAAATCAACCGATCCCATGCTTCAGAAATTAGCTCTCTTCACAAAACAATAGAGTTTTTGCGTGCAGAGATTGAAGCCTCCGAATCAAGGCAAGCCGATGCCATACAAAAAGCTCTTAGACTCTCAAGAAATGAGATTTCACAGCTTAAATCATCTCTTTCCTTCACTCGAGAAAATTTAGACAGGGTTAAAACAAGAGAAGCTGAAAAAGTACAACAGGCAATTTCTTCTTTCGATATGGAAAAGCGCTCACTTAAGACAACAATTTCCAGCTTACGAGACGAACTGGATAGAGCGAGTGCTAAAAAGGATGCAGAAGTTCAAAATGCAAGGGTTGCATCGCAAAATGAAATTGCACAACTTAAAGAATCACTCATCGCTTTGAGGGAAAAAGTGCAGTTCGAACAGGACAGGCAGGAAGAAAAAATACAGAAAGCTGTTTCCTCGCTAACTACCGAGATTCACTCCTTGCGCCAGACTGCCCAGCGCTTACGCAACGAACTAGACCGATCAAAAGAGGAAAAAGAAGATGCCTTGCAAAAAGTAGCATCCACAAAAAATCGTGAGAATGAACAACTCAAAGCAAGTTTAGCGATCACTCGCGAAACGCTTGAAAGAGAGAGAAGTCGTTTTGTTGATGAAAAACAAAAGGAGACCGCTCAAAGTGAAGCAGATAAGAATTTACTCAAAGAGATGATTTCCTCCTTAAGAGAAGACATAGAGAGAATCAAGGCTGAGGAGGATGCCAAAGTACAACAAGCAATTTCTTCCGGGAATAAGGAGAATCAGTCCCTTAAAGCAAATATCCATAAATTGAGGCAGGAACTTGAAACTCAAAAAAATAAGGAAAGTGAAAAAGTGCAGGCTTCGCTCTCACAAAAAGAGAGCGAAATATCTATTCTTAAAAATACAATTTCTAATCTTCGTTTGGAGTTAGAATCCGCTCAAATTGAAGCCGAAGAAAAAGCTCAAGCAGTTTCCAGATCTTATTCCTCTGAAATTACTGGTTTAAAGGAAAATATTCAGCGTACGAGAGAGCAGATGGAAATGCTGAAAAGTCGTCATGAGGAAGAAAGACAAACTATTAAAATGCTCAAGGAGAATGAATTGGTATCACTCAGAAAGGGTCTTACAGATCTCCGAGAAAAACTCGAGATCTCCCAAAACCAGAACGAAGACAATATCCAAAAGGCAATAGCTTCTGAAGTGGCCGAAAAAGAGTCGCTAAAAAAGACGATTAATCGTTTAAGAATTAACATTGAGCAGGAAAAAATTAAAAACGAAGAAAAACTGCAAACAAATCTCCGGATAAGCTCAAATGAGGTCTTAGTACTCAAGAAGAGTATCACGACATTGAGAGACAAGCTCGATCAGGCTGGATTTGATAAGCAGGAATCCGTTCAAAAAGCATTGTCTCTTAAGCATAACGAGATATGTCATTTCAAAAATATGGTCTCATCTCTGCGTCTTGAAGCAGAAAAAATTACCATTGATATGCAAAATAAATTGCAAAAAGAAATTGCACAAAAAAACCAGGAATTTAAACAACTGCAATTGACCATTACCGACCTTAGGTCAAAACTTGAAAACAAAAATGGAAGAAAAAAATCTAAATAGTCCAAAAAACGAGTCGAAGCGAACGGCTCGATTTTCTGATATGCTTCTCCAGGTTACTACCGATCTTGCAAAGACTAAAAGTTTAGATGAAGCACTTGAAACCTTAGTCAAGATTACCACTTCTACGATTGGAGCTGAGCGGGGAACTATCTTCTTAAATGATTCATCAACAGGTGAATTGTATTCCAGAATTGCACAGGGCAATTTTAGGCGTGAAATAAGAATTTTGAATTCAAAAGGAGTCGCAGGGTGGGTTTTTACGAATAACGAAGGCACTATCATCCACGATGCGTACAAAGACGATCGTTTCAACAAGGCTGTTGATGTAAGAACTGGGTTCCGCACCAAGAGTATTTTATGTGCCCCACTTCGTACTGTTTCGGGTGAAAAAATTGGCGTATCGCAAATTTTAAACAAAATCGACGGGCAGTTTGAAGAAGAAGATCTCGATCTTCTTCAAGCAATGACCGAGCAAGCTGCCATTGCGATTCAAGGAAATATTATTGTTGAGCAAGTCGAAGCTGCGAGAAAGCAGGAATTAGAATTTCTCGATGTTGTTTCTCAAGTATCATCAGAACTTGAGCTAACACCTCTTCTACAAAAAATTATTTCAACTATCTCAACAATGCTCGACTGCGAAAGAGCTACTTTGTTTATCAACGACGAAAAAACGAATGAGCTCTATACTGAAGTTGGTGAGGGGCTAGACGAAAAGTCGGTAATTAGGTTCCCAAATCATCTTGGCATCGCTGGCACTGTTTTTACTTCTGGCGAATCAGTTAACATTCCTCACGCTTATGCGGATTTAAGATTTAATCCCAGCTTTGATAAACAGACTGGGTTTTTCACGAGGTCTATTCTTTGCATGCCCGTTTTTAACAAAGAAGGTAAAGCCATCGGAGTTAGTCAAGTACTCAATAAACGAGGTGGGTCATTCAATACCGAAGATGAAAAGCGGCTGGCAGCCTTTACTTCTCAAATTTCCATGGGTATTGAAAACGCCAAGTTATTTGATGATGTTCAAAGCCAAATGAATTACTCACAAAGCATTCTTGCCAGTATGCATGATGCGGTAATTACCTTTGATGAAAATTTTATTGTTAAAACATGCAATCCTGCGGGTTTAAGGATTTTTAATTTCACTTCAGAAAAAGATATCGTAGGTCAAACCGCATCTTCTATTCTAACTGGTTCTAACCAATGGCTTGTTGAGAAAATTGAAAGAATTCAAGAAGTAGAAGAATACCTAGATCATGAGCTTTCCATCGATAACGAAACATTATCAGTTAATGTAACAGTCACCCCTCTTCTTGGTAAATCAGCTACTGGATTAGGAGCAAACAAACCTTCTAAAAAAGCGAATGAATCTATCGTAATCGGAGCCATGCTGATGCTTGAAGACATTAGCTCAGAAAAGCGAATGAAGTCTACGATGTCCAGATACATGGATCCAGAACTTGCTGATCAACTAATGTCCGCCGGTGGCAGTAATGATGAAATCATGGGCGGAAAACAAAGTGTGGGAACAGTTCTTTTCTCCGATGTTAGAAGCTTTACGACCATCACCGAAGAGCTAGGAGCCCAAGGCACTGTTAAACTACTCAATGAATACTTCACCATTATGGTGGATTGCATAACTGATGAAGGTGGAATGCTCGATAAATTTATTGGAGATGCAATGATGTGCATTTTTGGCACCCCAGTGCCTCATGACGATGATCCAGATCGGGCAGTAAGAGCAGCAATTCGAATGATGACTGATCTTAAGGTCTTCAATGACAAAAGAGTTAACGAAGGCAAAAAACCTATTGATCACGGCATGGGAATTAATACTGACTCCATAGTGTCAGGCAATATTGGCTCACCCAAAAGAATGGATTACACTGTAATTGGAGATGGGGTAAACTTAGCAGCAAGAATTGAAAGTGCATGCAAACAATACGGAGCACACATATTAATCAGTGAATTTACTTTCAAAGCCGTGAAAGCAACTTATCGGACAAGACAAGTCGATTATGTTATTGTCAAAGGAAAAACTGAGCCTGTAGGTGTTTATGAAGTACTTGATTTTCACGATGATTCAACCTATCCAAATTTAGTTGAAGCACTAGGACAATTCAACGACGGATACCGCATGTGGAATGAAGGTAAATGGGATCAAGCCATTAAACTCTTCCAAGCAGTTAAGAAAATTAATCCAAATGATGTTGCTGCTCAACTTTACATAGATCGCTGCAATCACATGAAAAAGAATCCGCCCAAAGGGAAATGGGATGGAGTCTGGGTGATGAAGACTAAATAACATCACAAATCCATGCAAAAAGACGCCAAAGATTTGCTTGAAAAGGCCATATCACTGGACCCCAACCTTGCAGAAGCACATTTCAAACTGGGTCAATTAAATAGATCTGATCAAAATTTAGAGTTGGCTGCTGAAAACTTTGCCAATGCCGTAAATTTAAATCCGAATTTTTCTCTAGCGGAGTGTGAATATGGAAAATGCCTTTGTGATATGGGTCAACTCGAGGACGCAAGAAATCATTATCTTAATGCTCTCGAAATTGATGCAAACTTTGCGGATGCTTATTTTCACTATGGTTTACTTTTGATTAAGATGGGCGACTTCGAAGAAGCAAAGAACAACTTCGAAAAGGTTACCGAAATTAATCAAAATTATGCTGAAGCTTACTATTATAAAGCCACTTTGCTAACCAACGCAGATGAATTTGAAGAGGCAAAGAAAAATTATGAAACTGCAATTGATATTAAGCCTGATTTCGTTGACTGTTACTATTATCTGGGAAAGCTCCTTGCCGGAGGTATTGCTACCGATCATGAAGGAACTGTAATCGATAAATGCGACTATGAACAGGCGTGCAACTTGTTTCTCAAAGTCTTAAAATTGGCTCAGAGTCACCCAAAAGCAGATTACAATTTGGCAAAAATATACTTTGGTCAGAAGAAATTTGATAAAGCAGCGGTACATCTTAAGACAGCAATTAATCAAAAGAAGGATTATCATAAAGCCCACTTTCTGCTTGGTAAATTATTTTTCCAAAAAAACAAATTAAAGCTGTCGGAGCATCATTTAAAAGAATCCATTGCTATAGACTCAAATCAGTCGGAACCCTATTTTTGGTTAGGCAAACTTTTTTACCAACTAGAAAACTACAAAGACGCTGAAGAAAATTTCCGAAAGTCATCTACAATTAATGACGAGAACTGCGAAACACATTTCTATCTCGCTATGATCTATCGTGATGATGATGATTCCTCTTTATCTAAAAAACATTTCTACAAGGCCTTAGAATTAAACCCTGAATATACCTTAGCATACTATCAGCTTGGTTTGCACACGGAAAAAAGTGGTGATCTAAATGAAGCCAAAATTCATTATCAAAAATCAACTGATATTGATCAAAATTTTGCAGATGGATACTTTGCTCTAGCTAAAATTTCATGTGAACCATCCGAATATGATCAAGCAGTCAGAAACTTTGAGACTGCTATTGAAATCGACTCAAAAAACAGTAATTACCACTATTACTTTGCTGAGTTGCTTGCCCAAGGTAAAAGTATTGAAAAAGATGGCACCGCAATTGACAAATCAGACCCTGACAGAGCAATTTACCACTATCAACAGGCGATTGAATTAGATGTAAATTCTTACCGTGCTCATCACAGGATATCCCAAATTTTTTACGATAAGAAAGATTTTTGCCAAGCATACGACCATTTACAAGCGTCCATTGAACTAAATTCGAACTTTGCCGACTCTCATTATCAATTAGCCGTACTCCTGATGGACGATGAAGCTCAACCAATATTAGCAAAATTTATCGATAAAGGGAAAAATAAGGTAAGTTCTAAGGGTGTAAAGAACAAGAGAGTAAAATCACCCACAAAATAAACAATTGAATTACCTTTCAAACTTGGCAGCAAATCATCTTGATAAAGCATTATCAATTGATGACAAACACCAAAATTCAATCGCACTATTATGCGATATTTATGTTAATCATTCAGAGTATAAAAAAGCACTAGAGCTTTTAAAAGCATACAGAAAAAAGGATTTCTTTTTCAATTTTCTTAGTGCTAGACTAGAGTTTAAACGGAAAAATTATGATAAAGCAGCTGATTTCATTACAGCTTGTATTAATGAAAGAGAATGCAACCTTGATAGTTTAGTCTTAGCCAAGAATATTTTTTTTAAAAAAAAAGATTTACTGAGATACAAAATATGTCTGGAAAAAATAGTATCTTCTAATACAGATCAATATTTATACTATATTGAGTTAGCTTCATGTTACAATCACACTGATGAACATGAAAATGCTTTGGCATTACTTGAAATTGCACTTGATTTAACTCAAAATAAGCAAGAGGTTCTGCTTTCAGTCTTGGAAAGAGTTCTTGATAAATATCTGATTGATGAAGATGGTTTTTTAATTCGTGATATCGATATCGATAGACTGGAATACTACTATCTTAAATTTACAAATTTTGAAGTCAAAGACACTAAACGTCTCGCTTTGGCAAAAAAATTTTTGGAATCAAACTTATTAGAATTTGCTTTAAAAGAAGTTAACAAAATTGATAAGAAATCAGGGGATATTTACCACCATATACATGGTATTAATCTTTTTTCTTCCAATCAATACGATGCTTCACTGAACCATCTAAACAAAGTCTCCAAAAACTACCAAGATTTTCATTTTGTAGCATCTCTACTAGCACAAATAATGTTTCATAAAAAGGAAACGAAGAAAGCCAATCAAACCTTACTTCATGCGCTAAAGCTAATTAAAGAAAACTTAGAGATGAAGAGTAATGAGATTAATGAACAAAGTAATTTGGATAATTTTGATCAAGTTTACCTATTAACAATCGCATCGAACAATTTAAAAAAGGAGTTTGATAGGTGCAATGAATTGTTATCCTTATCTTCGTGAGAGTTTAAAAGATACTGGTATTGAAAGTAAATACACCAGTATAATCGAATTTAAAAATATCCAGCTCTCTTTGATAAAAAGGGACGCTGAAAGAGATGCGATAATAAGAACAAAGATAGATTTATTTTTGGAAAATTTTAACTTTATACTTCTTATCGAAAATGTGGGTATTGTTGATACCATCATACACGAGATTAAAAGAGTCCAAAGTATTACTGGCGTGATCACTAACTCCTTATTAAAGGGTACATTTAACCTGATAAAATTTATCTCCATGAGGATTGGCAATAATAACAACATAGAGGCTGCCGGTGTGGGCACACCTACAAAATAACCTGATCTAAGATTTGTGTTTTCAATGGAAGTTACATTGTATCTAGCCAGCCTTAAAACTGCACAAGAGGAGTAGATAAGTAGAGGAATCCAATACCAACCCAAAAGCTGACTGTTATCGCTCAAAGGGATCCCCTCACTAATCCAAAGGAAAATAACCAACGCTGGTGCAACACCAAAGCTTATTGCATCGGAAAGGCTGTCCAATTCTGCACCAAATTTAGATGTGGCCTTAAACGCTCTAGCAGTTAGGCCATCGATCAAATCAAAGAATGAGGCAACTATAATGCAGGTAACCGCAAATTTCCAATTATGATCAATCGCGTATCTAACTCCAGTCAAACCTGCACACATTCCCATGGTTGTGAAGATGTTTGGAATAAGCTTAAATAAGGAAAGTTTTTGATCCATTTAGATATACCTTTCAGAGAGAGTAAAAAACCTAAGGTCGGGGCAATCCCTCATGTCGATTTTTCAAAAATTAGAAGAATTTTAAAAACAGATCCTTCGCTTGTTACCGTAGGTATCGCTGATAATAGCTTCCATCCGCTTTCTGAATTTTCATTGGATTTAGCAGCAATCATAGTCGCCAGCATATCAGTGTGATCATCTCCTTTGACTCTTAGCCCTTTGGGCATGATTATCTCAGTTTTGTACTTCAAATTCAATCAGTTAGACAAATTGATAAATCAACTTTTTGCAGAGTCTACTTTATGTACAGGGGTGCTGTCTTCATCTCGCCCGTAGTACTTGTTGTAATATTTATACCGGAAATACCCATAACCGTAATATCCTGAATAGTAATAACCAGGAGTTTTCTTTTGCGGTAAATCATTGAGAACAACCCCCAAGATTCTAGCCCCTGTTTCATCTATACTTTCTAATAAATTCTTGGCTATCTTCCGGGATACTTTTCCATACCTAGTGACAAACAAAACCTCATCAACTCTTCGAGCAATCGCTAACGAATCAGGAAATAAACCAATCGGTGGACTGTCTATAATGATAACATCCGCCATCTTTCTTAGTTCAAACAAAACTCTTTCATATTCACTACTTTCGAGCAATTCAGTTGCTGCACGAGTCTTACCGCCGGAAGGCAAAACAAAAAGATTGGGATGAATTTGAGTAAGAGTTTTGTAGGCTAATTCCTGAAGACCTTCACTGGAATCTTGGGCATGATTGATTAAGGTCAAGAGTCCACTCTCGTTGGTTATATTACAGAATTTATGGATACCAGGTCTCCTCAAATCAAAATCAATAAGAATTGTTTTCTTCCCATGGTTTGCACAACTGTAAGCAAGATTTGCAGATATAAGGCTTTTTCCCTCACTTGGAATTGCAGAAGTGATAAGAATCGTCTTAGGATAATCAGTAATAGAATTCATCTGAATACGACTAAACATGCTCCTAAAAGCCTCTGTTAGCCCATCATCCAAATCATTGCCTACAATAAGTGGCCTTTTCTTTTCTTCGACAGCAGAAATCTTAGGGATACCAGCTATCAAGTCTCTTCCAAGAAATACCTCAATATCCCAGGGTGACTTAACTCGATTATCAATAAATTCTAGAAGAAATGGTACGATGAAGAAGATCGCTAAACCATACATGATGCCATCTCTTCGAATTTTGTTCTTATCTGGGGTAAAAGGCCCTCCCGGGACATAGGCAAATGCTTCCTTGTTAAGGGGTTCTTCCTGTTCACTAGGTAAGGTTTGCTCGATGCGAACATCATTTAACCGGCTGTGGATTTGGTCGGTTGTTTTACGAACTACTGAAAGTTGCCTTTCATAGTTCTCAAGAATTTCCTCAATTTCGCTTAACTGCCTGGACTGCTCTTGAACTTTTGACATAGCAGATGCAAATTCTTTTTCCTGAGCAGTCAGTTGGATATGCTTGTCTCTAAGGTCTTCGATAGCGGATTTTACTTCTTTGTTCAAAGACTGTTTAACGAGTTGAACTTGCCGTGCATTTTCGATCATTTTCGGGTGTCTCTCTAGATAGCCAGAACCCGTTTCTTCGTATTGTTGTCTTTGTTGCTCAAGTCTTACCAAAGAACTTCGTAATTCGGGGATTGAGCCGAATGATTCGATTGCATCGATTTCGAAAAATTCTTTGATTACCGCAATATCTCCTTTGATATCTTCAGATTTTGTAGATTCTGATTGTGAGCCAATTCTAACTTGAATTTGAAGGATTTGCCTTAACAAAGAATTGATTCTTATCTGTTCCAATTTAGAACGGGTTACCTCAGATTGGTACTGGCTCTTCCGGGCCGCAGTATCTTTTTTTTCGTCATCCAAAAAAGGCAGATCATGTTTTTTCTTATAATCGGATTGCTCTTTAGATATTCTTTTCTCCTCCGCTAAACTTTTTTCGAGTAAAACCTCTAATACATTACGCACATTTTCAACCTGCAGGCTTTTCTTGCTTTTATGTAATTTCTCGTATTCCGATTGTACAACATCAGCCACGATCTGGGCACCTTTGCCAGAGCGTGCTACAGAAGAAATCGTAAAACGGGGCCTACCCTCTGATGGTGGTGAAACAGATATTGAATAAGATACAGTAGAGCCAACATCAATGGGAATTCCATCTTTTAGAAACGGTGCCAGTAAAACAGATTTCAGTTCAGGATTGTCATTAATTTTCAGAACAACATTAGCTCGCAATTCAGAGGAATTTAATCCGTCTAAGTGTTTTGCTACCAATCCCTGTACCTGTTGGTCGCGATCAACCTTTTGCAGGTTTAAAATTGCAGGAGGAGGAATCAGTCTAAAGGATGCACTTGAGCGATAGAGCTCTATACCCTGTGATTTGACATAAATATAACCGAGAGCAACTGGGAGAGCGAGCGTCAATGACAACAACCATCGATCACGGAGTATGAGCAGAAAGTCTGCAACCCCCTTTATCCTAGATCCTTGATTAGTCCCCTTGTTATGATTGGGGGAGTCGAGTATACTTTCGTCCATTAGATCAAGCGTTCTGGGACTTCTATCCTATCACCAGGATAAATCCAAAAGTTTTTCTTAGATTTAAATCCACCCGAGCTAAGTGCTTCTACATCAACTTCATAGGTTTGAGTGTTTTGGGGAACTCCATTTTGATCAAAAAAAGTTCTTGTAACATACACACGGTTTTTTCTGGCAATGTCGCTGAATCCACCGGCTCGTGCAATAACTTCAACAATATTCATAGCTTCCACTTCAGGAGGAAAAACATAAGGTCCTTTCCTATTCACAGAACCAGTCAAAAAAACAACACGTTCTGAATATTTGGTAATGCTCACA
>JAYPZT010000018.1:0-14483 GCA_038136415.1 Opitutales bacterium | reverse complement strand
ACCCCTGTTGCCGGGATGAAAACCCGGTGTCCTAACCTGGCTAGACGAACGGGACAGAAACTCCTATAATGAACATTAGCCTTGTTTTCGCAAGACGAATTTTAAGTGACTCACCGCTCCCTTTCTCCGTGTTTGACATTAGGCAATCGATCTTTACTTTCTATCTTTTGTCATGAAATCTACCTACAACCCATCAAAGCTTCGTCGTGCTAGGAAGTTTGGCTTCAGGAAGCGCAATCAAACAAGTGCCGGTCGCAAGGTACTCCAAAATCGCAGGCGCAAAGGCAGGGCCAAGTTGACAGCTTCTGTTCTTCCTCGATTCCGTTAATTTCCTTACAGGCACAAGCGTGAGCTTTCTATATTCACGCAAAGAAAGATTATCCACTCGATTCGAGTATCTGTCTGTTAGAGAATGTGGATCGTCTTTTCGCTACAATCATTTCTGGCTTCAGCTGAAAGCCAACAATCTTGAGTATTCAAGGCTTGGGGTCATTGCCAGCAAACGAGTCGGAAATGCAGTAAAAAGGAATCAAGCGAAAAGGATAATTCGAGAATTATTTCGAAAGTACAGATCTCATATCCTGGTTCCAAGCGATGTCGTTGTGTTGGCGAGAAGTTCCATTCTCAAGCTCTCATTCTCAGAATTGGAGCAACTCTTTATTAAAGCATTAAGAAAATCATCCTGTCATTTATGAAAAATTATCTCTTAGGCATAATATTTCTTGGTCTTGCGTTTTACTTGCTTTGGCAGCAAGGGAATCAGCAAATAGAATATGCTAACCAAAATCCAAGGAATCCTGACGAAGTTGCTCATGATGAACCAAGTAAAGAGACCCCAATGGTTTCTTCAGCAGATCAGACGAATGACGATGTTCAATCAATCGTTTCTAATCCTGTAACCGGACTTCAATCAATTCAGTTAGATGAGGAGGTTCTAAACAAGGGTCTGGAGACAGATCTTTCCTCTTTTGTTTTTTCCAATCACTTTGGCGCAATCCGCTCCATCTCTTTACATAAATCTGACCGATTAAATAAGTCCTACGAATTGCAAAACCCATCTGAGCCTTTCTTGGCGATAGCCTTTGAAGACAGCTCAGGAAGAGTGCTGGATAACGCAATTGCTAATCCTCGCGGATTTAAGATCGTCGAAAATTCCGCAAATAAGCTCGTTTATCGTTGGCAAGTTGAATCGGAATTCAGAATAGACCGAATTTACGAACGATCCAGTGAAGATGGATATGTTATTCAGCACCGTACAGTATTTGAAAACCTTAAGGATGTTCCGACTGCAATAGATCGGGTGCGTTTGTCTTTAGGTTCCCATTTTCAAATTCCGCGTATGTATAACCCTTTTGATCAGGCATCCACTTATCTGAGTGTTGGGTATTACAATGATGGGGCTCCTTTAGCAGAAGGATGTTCTTGTGCTACATGTAGCGGTAGGATCGATGGAGAGAAAGAAGAGTTTTTTCAACTCAACGAAATGGGCCCAACCGGTAAAATAGAGCCAAGGAGATTGTCTAAGGCAAAATGGGTCTGCGTAAACAATCAATTCTTCGTCAATTTAGTACGGCCTGAATCAGAACTTTCCGATCTCCGCATATGGGGAGAATCTATACAATCCAAACCAGATGAGAATGGATATGAGCCTCTTGGAATTAGAGGCACGATGTCTTTTCCGTTAGGAATACTTAAACCAAATGAACCCAAAGAATTTTCTTTCTCAATATATACAGGACCGAAGGATTATGTAGAGCTTTCAAAATTATCCTTCGAGCAAAAGAAGGTTATGCAATTTGGAATATTTTGGTGGATTTCGGAGCCACTAAGTTGGAGTCTAAATAAATTAAGTGCTATCTTTGGAAGCTACGGCTTGGGCATTATTCTCCTAACCATTATCGTAAAATTAATACTCTGGCCATTGACAGCTCAGGCAACCCGGTCTCAGAAAAAGATGCAGGCATTGCAGGGCCCCTTAGCTAAGTTAAGGGAAAAGCACAAAGGAAGTCCGCAAAAACTTAATCAAGAAATGATGAAGTTTTACAAGGAGCATAAAGTTAATCCTTTTGCCGGATGTTGGCCCATTCTTATTCAAATTCCTATTTTTCTGGGAATGTTTTGGATGCTCCGGTCTGCAGCTGAGCTCTATGGTCAGGAATTCTTATGGGCGTCCGATTTATCTGAGCAGGATAGCGTTATGATGGTACAGGGATTCTCCCTCAATATATTACCTATTTTCATGGTTCTTACTCAATGGTACCAAATGAGACTTAATCCTATGCAGCTGGGGCCTGAAATGAGTGAGGCACAGAGGATAAACGCAAAAATGATGCGTTTTATGCCTTTTATGTTTCTTGTGTTTCTTTACTTCTTTTCTTCGGCACTCGTTCTCTATTGGACTGTTCAAAATATAATGACAATCCTTCAAACCCTTCTTACTAAAAATGTACCTTCCCTGCCCGATTCTGCCGATGATGAAAATCCGAAGAAGACTTTTGATCGCAAAAACTCAAAACGGCTTGAAGATTCTGATGAAGAAGATGACGAAGATTCTGAATCGGTCAGAAAATTCAGAAATTTACTAGGATTAAAGGTCAAAGGAACAATTGATTTGAATTTACTTGAGTCCAGGTACAAGGAAAGAATGAAGAATTACAGTCCTGATCGCTTGTCTTCTATGTCCGAAAGTAAGCGTGCAGCCGCAGAGCAAAAAAGAGACAAAATTACTGAAGCTTATGAATTCTTAAAGAAGAAATAGATAAGGAATCTTGACAATATAGTAACTCTTTTTTGCACTTAAATTCACATGTCTGGACACAGTAAATGGGCGACCACTAAAAGGCACAAAGCAGCCGTAGATGCCAAGCGCGGTAAAATCTTTAGTGTAATCAGTAAGGAAATATCTCTTGCTACTAGAGATGGAGGCAAGGATCCGGAATTTAATCCCCGTCTGCGAACCTTAATTCTCAAGGCAAAACAGGCTAATATGCCTTCTGATAACATTGACCGTGCGATTAAAAAGGGTGCAGGGGAATTAGGGGGCGTAACTATTGAGGAACTTCTGTACGAAGGATATGGACCAGGAGGTGTGGGTTTGATTGTTGAAGTAACCACTGACAACAAGAACAGATCTGCATCTGAGGTAAGAAGTACTTTTTCAAAAGGAGGAGGCAACTTAGCTGGTGTTGGTGCTTTGGCGTTCAATTTCAAACGCAAGGGACAGTTTCTTTTGGCATCCGATAAGATTTCTGAAAATGATTTAACGGAATTGGCTCTAGAGAATGAAGCAGAAGATGTGATTACGGAAGAGGATCATTTCGAGGTCATTTGTGAGACATCAGAATTTGACCGTTTGGCTGAGGCATTTGAGCAAAAAGGAGTTGAGCCAGACTCATCCGAACTTGCTTATTTACCTAATAACTTGGTCAGCATTGAGGATGAAGACACAGCTCGTAAACTGATGAATTTAATTGAAGCTTTGGATGACCTTGAGGATGTAAAGTCCGTCCATGGAAATTATGACATAGATAAAGCTCTGCTTGAGAAAATCTCCTGATACCATCACAATTAGTGCCTAAGAGGCATTTCTTAATGTAAACAACCCAGCTTTTAGCATGACCTCACCCACCGGAAGTCAGTATGTAAACCATCCAAATGAAATTGGTATGGTTGCGGAAAAAACTTTCGCTTATGAAGAATCCTTCCTCCTTTCAAGTGGAGAAAAGCTTGAAGGATTTCAGTTGAGATACGAATGCTATGGGGAATTAAACAAGGAGAAAGACAATGCAATCTATGTATGTCATGCTCTCACCGGGGATCATCATGTTGCTGGAGTTTACTCTGAAGAAGATGAGAAACCGGGTTGGTGGAATCATGTCGTTGGTCCTGGTAAGCCAATAGATACAAACCGTTTTTTTGTTCTCTCATCAAATTGCTTGGGAGGATGTAGGGGGTCGACAGGTCCAGCTAGCAAAATCCCAAATGAGACCGATCGTACTTTTGGTGCTTCATTTCCAGATCTCTCGATCCAGGATATGATACGAGCTCAGCGTCAACTAATTGATCATTTAGGAATTAATAAATTACATGCCGTCGTCGGTGGGAGTATGGGAGGCATGCAAGCCCTGCAGTGGATCGTAGAGTATCCCGGTTTCGTAAAGAATGCCGTCATTATTGCAGCTACTGCTCAGCACAGCGTGCAAACAATTGCTTTTAATGAAGCAGGAAGGAATGCAATACGGGGTGATTTGGAATGGAAAGACGGCAACTATTCCAAGGAGAAAGGTCCTGCTCAGGGATTATCGGTAGCCAGAATGATGGCCCACATTACTTATTTGTCTGATGTTGGAATGGAAGAGAAATTTGGGGGGGACCATCGCCTCGACTCCAGTAACGATTTTGAATTTAGTGTGCAGGGTTATCTTTCTTACCAAGGTAAAAAGTTTGTGGATCGATTCGATGCAAATTCGTACCTCAAATTAACTGAAGCTTTGGACCGTTTTGATCTGGTTGGTAAAAGTGGTCTTGCTGAAGCCGTCAAACATGTGGATGCCCGTACTCTTGTCATCGCTTTTTCTAGTGATTGGCTATACACGCCTAAACAGAATAAATTAATAGCAGACGCATTATTGAGTGCAGGTAAGAACGCATCCTACCTTGAAATTGAGGATTCTCATGGTCACGATTCCTTTTTGATTAATTCAAAGCCATTTTTGAAAGCTCTTGATGTGTTTTTGAAACCGGATCAAAACGAAAGTCAGCAAATTTTAGAAGAAGATGGTTTTCGCAAAGTCAAAAATCGATATGAAGTTAAAAAAGAGGCGGACTTTCGGGCGATTGACCGGTGGGTGAAACCTAAAGAAAAAGTACTGGATTTAGGTTGCGGAAGAGGCTTATTGCTTGAGCATCTCCGTGAATCCAAGGATGTTTTTGGTCTGGGTATAGATCGTGAATTGCACAAATCAATATCATGTGTTGCGCGTAAAGTTCCGATTTATCAGGAAGACATTTTTCAAGGACTCTCAAAATTTAAGGATAACTCATTTGATTGGGTCATTTTTTCCCGAATGATAGAATCTCTGCCAGAGCCTGGAAGCATTCTGAAGGAATCCCTGAGAGTGGGAAAAAGAGTGGCTGTGAGTTTTGTAAATCATGGTTATTGGAGAAATCGTTGGAATTTTCTTGTTGAGGGAAAAAGAGTTTGTAATGAGGTATACCCCCATCAATGGGAAAGTAGTCACTTGAGTAACCATTTCTCTATCAATGAATTTAGGGAATTCTGTCTTCGTCTCCAAGCAGATGGAATGAAGGTATCTTTGGGACGAAAAGTATATTATCGTGGAGACTGGCTCAGAAGATGCAGTTTATTTGCAAATCTTCGAGCAGGATTGGCAATTATCGAGATTCAGAAAGACTGATTATCCAATGATTAATTCTTTTTTCCGCCAAGATTCCATTTAAAGGCGGATCCATAGCCCCAACCTAATCCCACAATCAGTCCACCGGCATGAGCCCAGTTTGCCACCCCCCCAAATGCACCGGTAAAACAGACCAAGAAAAAGCCCAACATAATCATGGCAACCACTGGATCTATGTAAAATCCATCACCTGGATCCAAACGACTTTTGATCCAAACATAACCAAATAATCCATACACTACGCCAGACATTCCTCCGAATGCAGGTCCAGTAATTAGGAATTGTGACAGGTTTGAGACGATCGCTGTACAAAGAATGAATGTAATGAAAAACTTTGTTCCTTTCTTTTTCTCGATTTGGCTTCCAAGAGAATGAAGCCACATACAATTAAACAAAATGTGGAGTAAGTTAAAATGCAGAAAAATGGGAGTAATTAGTCTCCAGAATTGTCCGGAAATGATTTCATCAAGACCCCCATTTATTTCTTCAGATATAAAAAATGGACCGATAATTTGAGTATTTTTTCCCATTCCAGAAATCAGAAATACTGCAACGGAGGTTATGATCAGAGCTAATGTAACCACTCCGGGCGACTTTTCCTGACTTCTCCATTTATTACCAAGGTTGTATTGCTTAAAACCAGACTTCTTTGATTCAGGCAGTGACTCAGGTTTCCGTTTATCTTTTAGTTTTACCTTAAATTTAGGATCATCATGGTTTTTTAAAAACTCCTGATAATGGAAGCTTGCCTCATTGATTTGATCTTCGTCAGAAATCCAAATCTCATACCCTTCTTCCCCCTCTTTTTCTTCCAAGGAAGAATCGATTTTCTCTTTCGAAAGGAAGCTCCAAAAAACCAGAGCCTCTTTCTCTAGCTTGAAGTCACCTACTTTGCGCATTTTGAAGGAATGTTAGTTTAATCATTAAGTAGAACATATATGAACGGGCTTATAGATTTAGTCTACTACCTTCTGTTCCAATGTGGCACGGTTATCCGTTAAAAGATTAAGGATTTTTTCTTTGTAAGGATTTAATGAGGGGTGGTGAGTTTTTTTAATAATGGCCAAAGCCTCATTTTCCCTACCGAGTAATATCATCCATTTAGCACGGTGAATGTTGATATACTGTTTTTCTCGAGAAGACAGATTTTTAAAGTTGATTAGAATTTGATCCCAAGCCTTGAGTGCGTCTTCAGGTCTTGAAATATTTAGATCCTCATAGCTCTGAGCATAACGAAGTGAATAATCAAAATTTTCTGGCTCAAGTGTAGCTGCCTTTTGGAAGCTGTTAATCATTGAATCATGTAAAAAAGAAGCATTCCTGTCCATTGATTGAATTAATTCATCTTGGTACTCAAAGATAAATTCTCCCAATGATGAATGGTAAATGGCTGTATGGGGCTCAAGTTCAGCAGCTAGAATCATAAAAGGTAAAGCATCTACGATTTGACCGGATCGGATTAAATGATTAGCAATTTGCTGTTTGGTGATAGCTAGGTTTGGATTAAGGGAATCGGCCTCGGAAAAATATTTAATTGCTTTTTCATACTGTCCAATTTGGTTGAGAAACTTACCGTACAAAATCCGGCTGTAAGTATGGGTTTGATTGTTTTGGATGAGAACTTCATACCTATCGATAATTTCCTGCACTCTGGTATTCAGTAAATCTCTGTCAAGAGAAGGAGCATGATCGAAAAAATGCTGTTGGGACTCCAGAATTCTGGAAAGCTTTTGGTCGACTAAGCTGATGTTTTCTCCGGATAAATAACATGCCAAGCCCAACAAAGTAGATCTAAGAAAAAGATTCAGCACCATCGTTATAAACCCCAAAAATGTAACCTTTTCAAGCTTGGAAGCCTTATCTCATAGCCTTAGTCTTGGCTTGAAAATGAGAAATTTTTTAATCTGTTTATTACTCCTGTTTGTCTCATTATCCAACTTGTATGGGGATAAATGGACACCTTCTTTGTCTTTGCAGGAAATTATGGCTGAGGCAGAATCAGGCTCCCCCTATTACATGGGACTATTGGCTATTTACTTACGGTCCGGTGAAGCAGGCTGTAAGGTGAACTTAAGCGATTCTCAAACCTGGTCAGAAGCATCCTGGGATAAAGGCCATCCTTTTGGGGCTTACAACCTCGCCAACTTAGCTATGTTAAAAGGAGATTTTTCCAAAGCTACCAGGTTCTACCAAGACGCAGCATTGCTGCTACAAAGGAGGGCATCGGAGGGAGACCCAGTGGCAATGTATTGTATGGGTGAAATAGATTTTCAGGTAATTCCCACTCATATACCAAGAGCTCTTGGATGGTTCGAAAAGTCGGCAGATGCCGGCTATGCCCAGTCACAAGCAACTTATGGGGCACTGTTATTAAAGGGATTACCCGGTCTTCTTAAGAAGGACACAAAAAAGGGTATAGAATATTTGTCAAAAGCGGTTAAATCAAAGTCCCTTACCGCCAGGTTTAACTTAGGGATGGCGTACTACAACGGAGACGGCGTTAAAAAGGATATTAGGAAATCTATTCAGTGGCTTTCTGTGGCAGAATCGCAAAATTTCGCTGAGGCTCAGTATGTTTTAGGTAAAGTTTTTTATGAAGGTGATGATTTAATAGGAAGAGATAAGGAAAAAGGTATTAGCTATCTCCGAAAAGCATCAACACAAAGCCACCCCTTGGCAAAAAAATATTTGTCTTCCATAAATGCACCTGCAAAAAACCAGTCAGGTTCTATGAGGACGGCTCTTAACTCCCGACCTTCATCTACCAAGCCTTCTACTCTAAGCGAGCAACCGCTAAAAAGATCATTTGAAGAGGCAAAGAGATATTACACTGGAGTCGGTCAACCCCAGGACTATCAGAAAGCTTTTGACTTACTTCTCCCGTATGCTCAATCCGGACATGCAGAAGCCTCAAGGTTGGTTGGGTTAATGTGTTTTACCGGAAAAGGTACTAATAAAAATTTTGATGAAGCACAGAAATGGCTCACCAATGCTGCTCAAAGGGGGGACCTCACTGCTGAGCGTATGTTGGAGCAATATAAAAGTTTATTTGATTAATTCACAGAGTTTCCGTGGAATTCATTAAAGACCTACCCATATTTAGGGAGTTTAGAAAAGTTGAAGATAGTTGGAACAAAAGCAGGCATTTAATTTTAAAAGCCCCAACAGGATCAGGAAAGTCGATTGCCCTGCCCTACCTGCTGAAAAAAAACGGTCTGGTTAAAGGTAAAATTCTGATTCTCCAGCCCAGGCGAATTGCCGCCAGAATGTTAGCATTACATTTATCCAGAGTCATGCAATCCCCTCTCGGTAAAAAGGTTGGGTATCATGTGAGATTTGACAAGCGACTGGATGACCAGACTGAAATTATTTATGCGACGGATGGGATTATTCTGAATTATCTACTAAATAATAATTTTCCGAAAGATATTGAGCTGCTCATAATGGATGAATTTCATGAGCGCAGCGTTCAAATTGATCTATCTTTGGCCGTATGTTTAAAAATGCTTGAGGCCAACACATTGAATTTCCGGTTGTTACTGGCTTCGGCTACTTTAAATTCTGAATCTTTAATTAAATATATTCCGGATTCTTCATTTCTTGAGATTTCTGGACGATCCTATCCGGTTCAAATTGAATACAAAGCGAGACCAACAGAAAAACCGATTTGGAAAGTTTTGGAGGAAATCATTCCGAAACTTTTGAAAAACTTGGATGGCGACATCTTGGTTTTCTTGGATGGGTTTTATGAAATCACCAAAACGATTCAAACAATCCTTTCATGCCCCTGGTCAAGTGGACTGGAAGTAAGATCACTGTACGGAGAATTATCCACTGATAAGCAGGATCTCGCCCTTCAAAAGTCTGAAAAAAGAAAAGTTATTGTCAGTACCAATATAGCAGAAACATCCCTTACAATTGAGGGTATCAAAATTGTGGTTGATGCTGGAAGCGCAAAGAAAATGCACTACGATCGCAGGCGTGGAATAAACTCTTTGCTTAGCGAGCCGATAAGCAAAAGTTCGGCCGATCAGAGAGCTGGAAGGGCTGGTCGGATTACAGCAGGCTATTGTTTACGACTTTGGTCAGAAGCTGAGCATAAGAACAAGGCAGAATTCGAAGAGCCGGAAATTAAACGAATTGATTTGAGTGAAATTTATTTAAATTTGACCGCAGCTGGATTGTCTCTGGAGAGACTTGAACTTTTAGAACAAATCTCTGATGAATCCATAAAGGAAGCAAAATTAAGGCTACAAAGTGTAAGGGCAATCGATCAGCAGAATCAAATCACGGAACATGGATTGGAAATGAGCAAACTTCCCTTGCACCCAAGTTGGTCGCATGCTCTTCTCGTTGCTCGAAAAGAGAATCTAGTACCTACCATATCTTTGATTCTTGCCCTACTTCAAGTCAGATCAATTGTTCAGTTTAAAAATTTAGACGAGTTTTACCCGGCAAAAAATCCAAGATCAGATCTTTATTGCCTGTTATTGGCATTTGAGGAGGCAATCCGAAGAAATTTCGATATTCAAGAGTGCAATAATCTAGGCATTCATGCCGGAAGGTGTCGAGAGTCAGAAGAACTAGCGAAGGAATTTTGCAAATTGCTGGGCATAGAATTTCGAATCCAGGTTCCTCAATATGAAATACTATCGGGTATGTTGATAAAATGTTTTCCTCAGCAAATTGCCAAATGCTTTAGTGAGGGCCGGAATCTTTACAAAGATTTTCATGGGAGGCATGTACATTTAAGTAAGAATTCTGTTCTGAAGAATGAAAAATATATTCTCCCTCTTCAACTGATCGAAAAAAAAATAAAAGGCAGAGTAGTTCTTGAAGCAGAGTGGAGTAGTGGACTTGACGAGGATTGGGTTAGAGATGCTCTGTCCTCCCAGATTACTTACCATCAAGAAACAACTTTTGATCCTGACATCAGAAAAGTGATTGCTCGAAAAATCGAGCGTTGGGGCAACCTGGAACTCTCTGTTTCACAAAGTGATCAAGTCGAGGAAGGGGTTCGGGCACAATCATTTGCAAAGGCATTAATGATTGGAGATCTGAAATTGAAGCACTGGAATACGCAGGTGGAAAAATTTCTAAACCGGAAAAAATTCCTTTACCAAAAATTTCCCGATCTTGGTGTGCAGGAAATGAATGATGAATTAAAATTACTCTTTTTCGAACAATTGTGTCAGGGGGTTTCCACCATAAAAGAAATAAAAAATTTGGAAGTTTATGTCCATTTGGTAGGTTCAGTTAGCAAGGAGGAAAGAGAAATACTCGATAATGCTGTTCCTGAAACTCTCGATCTTGGTCTTGGGAAGCGACCTTACATACTCGATTATTCAAAGCCTGGTGAGGTTATATTCCGTGCTAAACTTCAGGATTTATTCGATGTCCCCAAACATCCTACTATCGTTTTTGGTAGGTATCCCCTGATTGTTGAAATTCTTGCACCCAATCAAAGAACGGTTCAAAGGACATCAAATTTACCTGATTTTTGGGATGTGAGCTATCCTTCCATTCGAAAAGAATTAGCAGGCCGATATCCGAAACACGAGTGGCGATAAAAAAGACTATTCTATTTAGATACTGTCATGAGTTTTTATGGAGAATGGGCATCCCCATTCCCTTAAAAGACAGTCAAATCCGTGGTTGGTATGGAGAATGGCTTGCCTATCAACATTTGAGAGAGAAAAAATTTGAAATACTACAAAGAAATTGGATAAGCCCAAAGGATCGACGTCGGGAAATTGATCTAATTCTCAAAGATCAGGCTTGTCTTGTGTTTGTTGAGGTGAGAGCACGCTCTAGAGGGGCCATAAATAGTGGATACCACTCAATTACTTCAAAGAAAAGGAAAGCTCTCCTGTGTGCCTGCAAAGATTTTTTAAAGGTAACTGATGAAATATTCCAAACTTATCGGTTTGATGTAATTGAAGTCGATCTTGGTGATAGCGAAGGAGAGGTGTTTCATCATGAAAACGTTTCCCTCTTTCCAAAATAAATGACTCGTCTTATGTTTCCCTCTTTATGACAAATTTTGGGAAACGATCGATACCTCCTACCGTAATGGTAATTTTTGGAGCTTCTGGCGATTTAACTTCACGCAAATTAGTGCCTGCACTGTTCAATCTTTCCGTGGATGGTTTACTACCGGAACATTTCTATTTGATTGGATATGGAAGAAAAGCGGTTCAGGAAGATCAATTTCGTTCGTCTCTCAAAGAGTCCTTAGGTTCGTATTCAAGAAGGGAAATTAAGGATGATGTTTGGAGTAAACTAGAGCCTAATATTTCCTTTCATAGTGGAGCCTATGATGATGCATCGAGTTTCGATCGTTTGAAAACTGAAATAGAAGAGATTGAGAAATCAGTCGGATCTCCTGTTCAGTCTATTTTCTATCTATCTACACCTCCTTCAGGCTTCCTGCCAATCCTTGAGAACCTTGGTAACAGTGGATTGGCAAGAATGCATCATAATACAAGGTCTGCATCCAAAGTAATTGTTGAAAAACCTTTTGGGCGAGATCTCGAGAGTGCTCGTGAACTTAATCAAGTGATCAACCGCAGATTTGCCGAATCGCAAGTTTTCCGCATCGATCACTATCTAGGAAAAGAAACCGTACAGAGCTTACTTGTTCAACGGTTTGCGAATACTATTTTCGAGCCAGTTTGGAACCGTAATTATGTATCATCCGTACAGATAACTGTTTCTGAGGATTTAGGGGTTGGTTCACGAGCTGGTTACTACGACCGTAGCGGAGCCTTGCGGGATATGATTCAAAACCATGTCATGCAGTTGCTCGCACTTACTGCCATGGAACCACCCTCCTCTTTAGATCCTGAAGCCATTCGGGATGAGAAGGTCAAAGCACTTCAAGCGATCAAACCATTAATCTTGGATAATTCCCATTCTGAGGTTGTTCGTGGTGTTTATACGGAAGGTCTCGTTGGCGGAGAAAAGGCTGTTGGATATCTGGAGGAGGAAGGAGTTCCAAGTGCGTCGTTCACAGAAACTTACACTGCATTGTCCTTGCAGTTGGATAACTGGCGATGGAAAGGAGTGCCCTTTTACATTAGATCGGGAAAAAGGCTGAAAGAGAAAATTAGTGAAATCGTAGTTCAGTTTACCCGCCCTCCAGCTATTCTTTTCGGACAAAATTCGAGTCAGCCGCTTTCCCCTAATCTGCTGAGAATCCGCATTCAACCAGATGAAGGTGTAAGCCTAAGTTTGAATTCTAAAACACCTGGATTGGAAACTAAACTTCAGCCCGTAAATCTTTCCTTCGGCTACGATACCACTTTTGGGTCTAATACACCTGAAGCCTATGAAAGATTAATTCTGGATGCCATGCTTGGGGATGGAACCTTATTTATTAGGGGCGATGAGGCCGAGCATTCCTGGAATTTATTGTCCCCAGTTCTAGAATATTGGCAAAACTTAGGACAAAATGGGCTTGAGAGATATGCTGCAGGTACATGGGGGCCTTTGGCTTCCGATAAATTGTTACTACATAAAGGCCACGAATGGATAACGAATAAATGAAAACGATTTTCCAGCCATTGATTGTTTTTTTACTTTGTAGTTTTTTGCCTCATGCATTGACTGCAAATTTAGAAAACCGGAAAGAAAAGCAAAAGATGGATACAAATACCAAAAGCAGTGAATTCGAAACTGCTCTGATCGGAGGAGGTTGCTTTTGGTGCACAGAAGCAGTTTTCGAAAAAATAGATGGAATTGTAGAAGTTGTATCTGGTTACGCAGGTGGTAGTTTATTGAATCCAACCTACAAAGATATTTGTACTGGGAAAACTGGTCACGCTGAAGTCATTAAAATTAAGTTTATACCCAAGAAGATCTCCTTCGAAGAAATCCTGGAAGTCTTTGGCTCGGCTCATGACCCAACCACTCTTAATCGACAAGGTGCGGATGTTGGCACACAATACCGATCCACCATAATGTTTTATAATGAAGAACAACAAAAAGTAGCCCTAGCGTGGAAGGAAAAATTGGCCAGCCAGCTGGAAGATCCTGTGGTTACTGAGATTGTTGAAGCTCCGAGATTTTACCCCGCGGAAGATTATCATCAGGATTATTACTCAAAAAACCCCAATCAGGGTTACTGCTCTTTTGTGATAAGACCTAAATTGAAGAAGTTAGGGTTGGAATAAGTCTTTTTCTTATCTCATCATTGGAGTGCAAGGATGGGATTCAATTTATTGGAACTTTCTGAATTAGAAAATTTTATGCTCATTCTGCTCATATGTGATGACAGAAATTAAGCAGCTCCAGTATTAAATGTTGATTTCTAAAATAATATTACATCGAATCAAGGCTCAATTCTTTTATTTACTGGTGTTCTGGTAAAGCAAATGAACTTGCTTTAAAATTGGTTTAGTAATTACTTAAAAAAATGCACGAGCCAACTTTTAATGAAACAGCAAACTCCATTAGCCATGTAAGTGATTGGTTTGAGCAAAACCGATGTAATTCATTAGTCCTTAGTGCACTGTTCGACGATCTTCCTGGCGTAAGTTTTTTTGTGAAGGATAAGGAGCATAGACTGGTAATGGTAAATGCGGGTTTTCTGCCTAGGCTAGGCTTGTCTCAAGAAGAATTATTTGGAAAGAGTGACTTTGATTTATTTCCAGCACGGTTAGCGGAGCATTTCAGGCGTGATGACCGGGAAATTTTTCATTCCAAAAAACCTAAATTGAATATTTTGGAGCTCGTATTTAATAGCCAAGGTTTACCTGATTGGTATCTTACCAACAAATACCCGTTGTTTAATGATAGAAATGATGTGATTGGACTGGTGGGAACTGTGCGTCCCTATGGAGATGGGGAAAAGAAAGAATTAAAATGGGAACGGGATGATGAAATCGGTCGTGCGGTAAATCATGTAAGGAACCATTTCCGCCAGGAGATTTCAATTAGTAATTTAGTGGATGTATCAGGTCTTACCCATCGCAAGTTGCATCGTGGCTTTATTGAGCTTTTCGGGATTGCTCCGATGCAATTCATTACGCGAACCCGAATAGAAGCTGCTTGTGATGATTTACT
>JAYPZT010000017.1:0-15673 GCA_038136415.1 Opitutales bacterium | reverse complement strand
ATAGCCGCAGTATTCATACTGACCTTATCCGCTCCCGCAAGAAGCATGGATCTTACATCTTCCAGTTCCCGAATACCACCGCCCACTGTGACTGGCATAAAACAAGTGGCGACTGTACGCTCAACCACATCCCGCATCGTCTTACGATCATCACTGGAAGCAGTAATATCCAGAAATACCAATTCATCTGCTCCCTGCTGTTCATAGGCCTGGGCAACTGCAACAGGATCACCGGCATCCCGTATTTCCTTAAATTTAACTCCTTTGACCACTCTTCCTGCGTCTACATCGAGACAGGGAATTACGCGGGCTGAGAGCATTTTTTAAATCTGGTTAGTCCCGTTGAGAGTGAACAGGAAATATGCCATTATTTGACTTATCAACCCAGATTACTCGTCGGCAAATGCGACATCTGGCTCATAAGTAAGGACAAGCTTATATTTTTGTCCGGGTCTCATGATCAAGGCATGATCCCGGGCAAGGAACTGAATGTAATGAATATTTCCTGAATATCCCCGAAAGTCGGGAAGATCAGTAACGGTATCAAAGGAAGACCATTTCGCCTGAAAATCATCAATTTCCACATTGGCACGCAGGCCTTGCTCGCCCTGTCTGAGGGAAGTGCCCAACCGATGACTGGAGTGGGGAGATCCGATAACAAGTGCGAGCCTCATTTTTTCCATGGAGCAGGGGTTTTTTACCTGGTAAGTGAATTCGGACCGAATCTTGCCATCCCCAAAAGTCCATTGGACCTGACAACTGCCAATCCCGTTGACCATGGTTCCGTCTGTGCGGATTAATTCAGGCTGATCATATCGCAAGTAAAGGGACTTTTTCAGCCCGATTCCAGTGACGCAGTTTTTTCCGTAATAGGCAGGTATGGTCACATCGTTCCCAAAAGTAAGCTCTGGTAGCATGACAGGAAGATATTTGTTGGATGTCCAATCAAAGATGCCCGGGCAATGAGGAAAAGTCAGGTTATCGGAAGTAACGGTTTTATCCGGCCCAATCAAAGGCATTTGGTATTGTACGCCGAGGTTTTCATCCCGGTACAGAAATAAGCCATGCTCTTTACGGTGGGATTTATCAAACATGACAAATCGCCCGGAAGACTTGGAGCGCTCAGGAGCAGGAGTGGACATGGTGCCACCAATAACTTTTGCGAGTCTCGACCACTGGCAGAGGTAGCGGGCGGCATCGAAATTGGCCATTCGGGTGGTGTGTTCCGGAATGGTATTTCGTTGATCGTCCCGGATCACCAGTTCGCCATTTTCCTGATCAAGGTAGGTGACAAAGAAGTACTGGAACAAGCGACGGAGGGTATCGAGATAGAGTGCATGCTTTTCAGGAGCAACCCAGTGATCTCTCATGCCCTGAAGAATCATACTGATACAGTGCATTTGACCGTAGGCACCAACGGACCTTCCATAGCACCATCCCAGCCCATCCTGCCTGGTCATATCGGGAAGGAGGCGAAGATATTTTTCAGCAAAGGTTCTTAACTTGGGCAGCTTTCGATCCTTTAAATGAACATTGGCATGGAGTTGCAGTGCCTGCCTAATAAAAATAAAGGAAAGGAGACCGTATATATTGAAGATGCCATTGGGTCCGTCGGGATTGTCATTACAGAACCCGCCACTGCTATTGGATTGAATGCGTTCTACAAATCGGTCAATGACTTTGCCGGTATCATCTTTTTTGGTGAGTCCAAAACTGAAACGGGCCACTGATTTTGCCACATTGAAAGCCTGGAAATGGT
Source organism: Opitutales bacterium (assembly GCA_038136415.1). Lineage (GTDB taxonomy): Bacteria > Verrucomicrobiota > Verrucomicrobiia > Opitutales > Seribacteraceae > Chordibacter. The sequence continues at coordinate 13,914 of JAYPZT010000017.1, read as the reverse complement.
CTTTGTAATCAACCCGTTCGAGCAAGCATTCATCCAATTGCTCACGGGTGGGGTCGGTTAACCGTTCCCAGACAGGATTTCTTTCCTTCGAAGCACCGAAGGAGAGCAGACCTAAGGCAGAGTAGGCAAGCCCATTGGCCTGGGCTTCCTCGTTGAAAGCCTGTTGAGTCACACAACGGGCGGTCAGATCAAACAGATCATGCCCTTCGAGTTCCACTTCACCGGTTGCCCGGAAAAATTCACCAATGGCAAGGGCGGCATGGCCGGGCTCATCGACCCTGGATGGCTCACCAGGAGCCGCAGTAACGGTTCCGTCTTCGTTAAGATGCTTGAGATTATTGCCTAGAAGGGATCGTGCCAGATCCAGGCATTGGTTGGAGAAATTCTGCATGTAGAAACCGGTGCTGAGAAATCAAAAATAAACTTTCAAAAATGTCTTTTGAATGGGGTTATGTCAATGTGTTATGAGGTCTTGATTAACTTCAAAAATTCTTCGTTGGTCTTAGTTTTACCCATTCTCTCCAAGAGGGTCTCGGTGGCATCGATAACTTTCATGGGTGACATAGCACGACGCAAAAAGGAAGTTTTTTCCAAAACATTTGGATCAAGCAAATCCTCCTCTTTTCGAGTGCCTGAGGATGCAAGATTAAGGGCGGGCCATAAGCGTAGCTCAGCAATTTTACGGTCGAGAACAATTTCACTGTTTCCAGTGCCTTTGAATTCCTGAAAAATTAATTCGTCCATTTTGGAACCTGTTTCAACCAAAGCGGTGGCAATGATCGTCAGCGAGCCTGCTTCTTCTGAATTTCGGGCGGATGAAAAAATCTGTCGGGGTTTTTCCAGAGCACGCACATCCAATCCCCCGGTCATGGTGCGGCCACTTTTGCCCGATGCAGCATTGTAGGCACGGGAAAGCCGGGTAATGGAATCCATCAGCAGCACGACATCTTTTTTGTTTTCAACCAAGCGCTTTGCCCGCTCAATGGCCAGCTCGCCCATTCTTAGGTGGCTTTTGACCTCCTCATCGTTGGAGGATGCAAAAATTTCAGCAGGGACTGTACGGCGGAAATCAGTTACCTCCTCTGGTCGCTCATCCACCAACAATACCATTAGGTGGCATTCTGGATGATTTTCTTCAATTCCTTTGGCAATGTCGTGGAGAATGGTGGTTTTTCCAGCCCGTGGAGGAGCCACGATCAAACTGCGTTGCCCTTTACCTATGGGACAAAATAAATCCAGGACCCGGGTGGTCATGGGACCATCCTTGGATTCAAGGCTAAGTTTTTCCTTGGGCTGTATGGTGGTCAACTGGTCGAAACGAAAAAGAGTTTTTCGGTCCTTGAGTGATAGACCATCCACAGAGTGAATAAACCGAACCTTAGGGCTAGGCCGGCCCGGGCTTTGTATTCCATCGGCCTGAATGAAGGAGCCTCGCTTTAATTTGAATCTCCGGATTAATTCTTTGGGCAAAAAAGGATCGTTTGGGGTGGTTTTACCACCGCGTGCGGGATCCAGCAAGACACCCGATTTATTTTCGGTAATGTCCAACAGCCCTTCAACCTGAAGTGCTCCGGACTCAGTTGATTGATTTTCGCTCATGCTGAGGGAGGGGGATGGTTGTGGTCCTAATTGAAGACCATTAAAAGAAAATACTAGAAGGAGAGAAAGTAGCCTCCTTGGGAGGTGCTCAGCCAACTATGGATTAAATAAAACGATCATCCTTATCCTAAGTCAACCATGGAAAGAATGAATAAATTGGTTCTTTCCGATTATCCTTGGTATAAGAAAATTCCGTATGAAGAATTTTTACCTGACTACTGCAATCGATTATGCCAACGGATCTCCCCATTTGGGCCATGCCTATGAGAAAATTTTGGCAGATGTGATTGCCCGAACCAAGAGACTGCTAGGTACCAATACCAGGTTTGTTACTGGGTTGGATGAGCATGGTCAAAAAGTACAGCAAGGTGCGGAAAAAGAGGGCATTGAGCCCCAGCAACGATGCGACCGGATTGCAGATGAATTTAAAGATGTATTGGAGAGGCTGGAAATTTCGAATGATGATTATATCCGCACAACCGAGCAGAGACATAAGCAGGTGGTGGCGGATTTATTGCAGAAACTTTTTGATTCTGGTGACATTTACCAGGATGAATACGAAGGATTTTATTCAACACGGGCCGAGCAATTTTTACAGGAGAAAGACAAAGTAGACGGCGAATGGCCCGAGATTTTTGGCGAAGTGACCCGAATCACTGAAAAAAATTATTTTTTTAAGCTTAGTAAATATCAGGATTGGTTAATCGATCATATCCAAAATACGGAAGGTTTTATTCAACCAGAATTTCGAAAGTCTCAGGTACTGGAATTTCTCAAGGAACCCTTGAACGACCTCTGTATCTCAAGGCCGAAGCAAAGATTGTCCTGGGGTATCCCTCTTCCTTTCGATCAGGAATATGTGACCTATGTATGGTTTGATGCTCTGGTCAATTATGTCACTGCCGCGGGTTATGGAACCGATGAATTTAACCAGTACTGGCCGGCAGATGTTCATGTTATCGGCAAGGATATTCTGGCTCCGCCACACGCAGTTTACTGGCCCATTATGTTAAAGGCGTGCAAACTGGCGATCCCAAGGCAAATTCTTGCCCACGGATGGTGGACAACCTCCGGGGCAAAGATGTCGAAAAGTACCGGGGAAACGGTCAGCCCATTGTCACTGGCTGATCAATATAGTTCGGATGCGTTCAGGTTTTTTGTGATGCGGGAAATGACCGTTGGTCAGGATGCAGAATTTTCCCTGGAGCGCTTCGCTTCCCGGTACAAAGGTGAGCTGGGGAATGACCTGGGCAATTTGGTGAGTCGTTTGCTCCATATGTGCCATCAATACTTTGATGGGGTTGGGCCAGATTCTGTATGCGAGGAAGAATTGGAAAAGTCTCTTCAGGCAAAATGGATTCAGGTCCGTGATCAAGTACTGGTCCTTTTTGAAACCTATCAATTTCACAGTGGTCTGGAGGAGATTATTGGATTTGTCCGGGCCATTAACAAGTATGCCGATGATCGTGCTCCCTGGAAACTGGCCAAATCCGATGAGGTCGCGGACAGGCAGAAACTTGCTACCAGTCTGGCCACCATGTTGGAGGCCTTGCGTCTCGCGAACGAATTGCTGTGTCCGGTTATGCCCGGTGTCCATGCAAAAATTTGTAATTGTCTGGGTCAGGAATCAGCAGAGAGATGGTCAGAAAGATTGGCCTGGGGGAAGCGATTATCCCAAATCAAACTTGGAGAAAAAATAATCCTTTTTCCTCGAGATTAACCTTTCTCCCCAGAAAGTGGCTTAGCCCTGAGGCATTTCCTCGCTTTGACTGACAAGACGAACTTCAGTCAGGCCAATGCTGGTATCATCGGCTTCAAGAATCGTTATTTCTAAGTTTCCAATCGTAAGCGTTTCCTCGACCTCAGGAATTTTTCCAAATTTTTGCGTGATGAAGCCTCCAAAACTGGCGACTTCCTCATCTTCTTCATTGATCCCTATTTCATCAGGCAGCTCATGAAGCGGGGTAAGGCCGGCAATTTTCCAGCTGTCCTCGTTCACTTGTTCAATGTCATTTTCATCGGCATCAAACTCATCCTGAATTTCACCCACAACCTCTTCCAAAATATCTTCCAGAGTAATGACCCCATCAATGCCACCAAATTCATCGCCAACCAATGCCATGTGAACTTTCCACTTCATCATTTTACGAAGAGCGAGGGGTAGCGGGTCCTCTGCGGATACCAATGCGGGTGCTTTAGTAATGGTTTGTAAAGATAGATCCGTTGAGTCTTTATTAAGTAATTTGAAGGCGTATTTGACATGAATAATGCCGAGGCAATGATCTAAGTCACCTTCGCAGAGAGGCAGGCGGGTATGCCCACATGTGCGGGCAATTTCCAAATTCTTTTCCAAGCCATCGGTGACATCAAGAATCTGAACCTGTTTACGGGATACCATAATATCCTGAACTTTAAGTTGCCCCATCTCCAGAGTATTGCCAACGATTTCAGCAATATCAGGATCGAGGTTGGATCCTTCACGGGAAAGCGTACGAATATGATCAGCAACTTCATTTTCCTCAGGTAATTCATCTACTCCCTTGTTCGCAGAGGTATTGAAAGAGGCTTCAAGCTTTTCCAGGAATAACGAAAGCGGGTAAGCCAAAACCTTGGATAAAAGAACAAAGGGAAACCCAATTTTTAAGTGAACGGCAGGTGCAGTTCCAGTGACAAGAAATTTTGGAATTATCCCGGAGAAAACTCGTTCCATACAAAAAGCGGCCAGGAAAGAAAGGCCTACATTAACAGAAGATGAAGGGCCTCCTGCGAGAAACTGAATGTAGAAAAATGAAGATATTATTTGCAGAGCTGAGAAAAAGCCAGACTCAGTGAAAAACGGACGGGTGTGACTGGGTTGACTGAGAAGGGACTCCAGCAATTTCGCTGATTTTGATTCATCTGCTGGCAGAGTGGAAAACCCTGCCCGAATACGATCAATCAGGGAGCGGAAAACTCCTAAATATAATCCTGCAACCAAGGAACCAATCCAAACGATCAAAAGAAAGTACGGATCAAAGGAGATACTTTCAGTAGAGATCATAATTTCGCTGCATGCATCGATCTGGTTTTTTCCAGAGCAGATAAGCAGCGTTTATTTTCTTCCTCTGTTCCTACTGATATACGAAGATAATCTTCCAGGGATGGACCAAGAGCCCGGGTAATAATTCCCTGCTTTTGAAGCTCGGAAAACAAGGACCGGCCATTTCCGGGTTTAGAGAGAATAAAATTTGCCTGACTTGGGATGTATTCGATTCCCAGCTGCTCAAGTCCATGCCCTAATTGAGCCAACCCATCCCGGTTCAGCTTGCGGCATGTTGAAACCCATTCAGAGTCACTTAATGCACCGATTGCGGCAGCCTGTGCGATGGCATTTACATTGAAGGGTTGGCGAGCCCTTTGCAGTAGCCCAATGATCTCTGGAGAAGCATACCCATATCCAATACGCAGGGCAGCTAAACCATGGATTTTAGAAAAGGTACGCAGGCAGATAACCTTTTTACCTTCGGCGATTAAGGGCCGTAAGTCGGGTGGGGATTCAAGGTATTCAGCGTAAGCTTCATCGAAACAAAAAATAACATGGTCGGGTAAGGAACGAACAAATTTAAAGATTTCCTCCTCCGAATTTGCAGTGCCGGTTGGATTGTTGGGGCTTGGCAGAAAAACCAATTTCGTTTTTTCGGTTACTGCTTTGCTCATCAGGTCAAGATCGTGTGCCAGTCCGGGCATCTCCACTTTTACTGGTTTAGCACCCATCAGGAGGGCGACCAGTTGGTAAACCACAAATGCGAATTCTCCACACACCACCTCATCCCCAGGTTCCAAAAATACATGGCCAAGAAGTTCGATAATTTCATTGGATCCATTTCCCAGCACAAACTGGTTGGAGTCGAGAGAGTGGAGTTGAACTAACTGTCCGATCAGTTGATGTGCAGATCCATCTGGATAGAGATGTACTTGCTCGAGAGCTTTTCTTGCACACTCCTTGGCATAGGCAGATGCACCCCATGGATTTTCATTGGAGGCGAGCTTACAAATTTGATGAAGCTCCAATCCATGTTCCCGGGCAACGGCTTCAATGGGTTTGCCTGGTTCGTAAACGGGTTGTTCGAGGATGCGAGGGTTCGCAAGTTGGGATAAATTCATTAACTGTTAACTAATTTATCTTGGCAGTTCAGAGCATGCAAGCCAGGAAAAGGCTAGATCACTATTAAGGTAAGAGGACACTTCTCGGGTTGAGGCTTTGGAGGAAATTTGTAGCTTAAAGATTATGAAAATTGCCGTCATGGGTGCTTCCGGGCTCTTGGGAGCTGCTGTCTCTCGCGAGGTGCTCGCCAGAGGTTATCAATTGCTACCCTATGCCAGTCAGCCATGGGCAGACCCTAAGGGAAAATATGAGGTTAGTCCTTTGCCCCTGAATGATTTTGACTCCGTGATCCGGGAGCTTTTTGACCAGTGGCCTGATGCAATTATTAATTGTGCGGCAATATCGTCCCCGGACATGGTTGATCAAAACAGGGAGCTGGCACAGTTAATCAATGTGGAATCTGCCAAGAGGCTGGCTGAAGTATCCGCTCATTTGGGTGCCAGGCATATCCATATTTCCACCGATATGGTTTTTGACGGGACTTGCTCCCCTTACCGGTCCACGGATCAGACAAACCCTCTGAGTGAATATGGGAGACAAAAATTGGAAGCTGAAAAGCAGGTTTTGCAGGTGACAGATCAAAACCTGGTGGTTTTGCGGATCACGATCATCAATGGAAACAGTCCCAAAGGAAACCGAAGTCCGCATGAACGAATCCTCTCAGCTTTAGCTAATGGGCAGAGCCCAACTTTGTTTACTGATGAATACAGGCAGCCCTGCTCTGCAGATAATGTGGCCCAGTTGACGGTAGAGCTTATTGAAAGACCCAATTTGAACGGTCTCTTTCATTGGGCTGGAGCAGATGAGGTATCAAGGTATGAGCTGGGGATAAAAATTCTCGATCGTTTTGGATTTCATCACAATAAAATAAGTGCTGCATCACTTATGGATTACGCGGAAACTCTAGGGCCTCGACCGACCCGGTTGACTTTTGAATTGGCTCCGCTGGTGAGCAAAGTCAAAACGCAGCCAGCCACCCTTGAGCAGCAATTAGAGGAGATGCACCTTCCGGTTCACTTATACAGATGGTACAGAGAGAATGTGGATGATCCATCCTGCTACCATCCACGATTTTAAAATGAGCTTATTTCACCTCCCATTCCGTAAAGAGAGTGCCCCATTTAACATGGCAACGGATATGTGGTTATTATCCAAAGCCGCATTATGGGGAGGGACAATTTTTCGAAGATATGGATGGGATGCCCCTGAGATTACCTTTGGATACGGACAGAAAGCAGACTGGGTATGTGACGAAACCGGCAGCAGTATAGACTCGATTACAAGACGGCCAACAGGGGGAGGTATCGTCCGGCATGGCACAGATCTCACCTACTGTCTGGTTGCCCCGCGGGGAAGCCGGGCTGAACAAATGCCACCGATGCAATTTTATGGTTTCATTCACGAAAAATGGGCAGAAGCACTTCAGGAACAGGGGATTGATTGTTCATTGATGCCTTGCCCTCAGCAATCCAAAAGCAATATTCCAGGTGACTGCTTCAAAGAGCCGGTGGGAAGAGACCTCATGGATAGTTCCGGCAAAATAAAACTTGGAGGAGCCGCGATGAAGCGCACCCGCTCCGGGATGTTGCTTCAGGGAACCCTCGAACTGGGTGAATGGCCTGAACTCAATCATTCGGAAATAGAAGCACGCTTTCTGTACTTATTCGCAAAGGATATTAGCGAAGAGCTCTGCCCCAAGCAATGGCCTCGTGAGCTCGAGAAGGAGAGAGCGGCTCAGGTGAAAAACTTTCAATCCCTGATGTGGAACCAAAAGCGAAAAAGTTTGGGATGAAAATTATTTCACCAAAGTGAGAACATTTTCCACATGACGGGTTTGGGGAAAAAGATCGAAGGGTTGAGCTTGAATTGCTTGATAACCAGCCTCCACTAATACCTGAGCATCCCTGGCTTGCGTGGCAGGCTCACAGGAAACATAAACAATACGATTGGGCGAAAAAGCGATAGCCTGACGAAGAAAGTCCGGGTCGCATCCCCGCCTGGGCGGATCAATCACTAATGCAGTTTTACCTGAAAAGCCTTTGAGTTCCTCAAAGATGGAACTGGCATCTCCCAGAAAGAACTGGGCATTTTTTATGTTATTAAGCTGGGCATTGGTGCGGGCACCCTCAAAGCCTTCTCTGCTTACCTCGATGCCAACCACCTGGTTAAAGTGGGAGGCGGCACTTAGCCCGAATAGTCCACCTCCACAATAAGCATCCACCAGAAGTGCGTGTTGATCACCATCCGCCTGCTGCACAACATATTCCACAAGTTTGGGAAGAATGAAAGGATTGTTCTGAAAAAACTCCCCGGCTTTGAAGTGAAAGATCAGATCCCCCACTTTTTCACTGACAAATTGTTTGGGGTCGGTAACCACTCCTTCCATCACTTCGCGAAGGAGAAGTGTCCCCCCCCGCTTTTTTCTGGGTGCTTGCTTAAGTTCTTCCCGGGCACGGGGTAAGGCTTCATTTATGGGGTCTGTCGCAATAGGGCATTGAGGAACATCTACCAGCATTTTGCGGGATCCTTGTTTGAGAAATCCAACGGTAAGTTCCTTGTTATTTTTTCCGCCCTGATAATGGGGAGTTAATTTGGAGCGATAACCATAGGGCTTTGGGGAAGGGACCACTGGATTCACTTCAACCGAAATTCCTCCTAGGCGGACGAGGGAATTTTCCACCTGTTGCTGTTTCCAGACCAACTGAGACTCATAGGTTAATCCCTGATACTGACAACCACCACAGGTGCCATAGAGTTCGCATTTCGGCGAGGTGCGGTCAGGTGATGGAATAAGGATTTCGATCAAATCTGCCTGCGAGTAATTGGAATGGTTTCGATAAATTCTCACCTTTACTTTTTCGCCGGGCCAGCAGAAAGGAACCTGAATCACCCAGTCATTATCCCTTCCAATTCCCACGCCCAGGTTCGTGATATCAGAGATCTCAAGCTCAAGAATATGGTGATAAGGGTAGGGGTGAGGATTAAAGCCTTTAGGTTCAGGATTCATGCACTGTTCTTCGTAACGGGCTCGCCCTTTATCGGCAAAACCCTTTTTCTTAAGGAAAATGAACTTGTCCATTGAAAGTCCCGCAAACCCGAGGATTAAAGATTTGGTAAAACTCCGCGATTCTCCCCGTTACAGGAAGCAGAGAAGCAGATTTTTTGTGGAAGGTTTTGCAGACCTGAAAGTTTTATTGGAGGCGGGTAGAAAAGTGGAAGAAGTTTATCATACACCCACCATGCTGAAGAATGCTGAAGCTAAGGAAGTTTTAGAAAAATTATTAGAATCCGGGGTTCAAGTGTTTGAAACCTCCCCGCAGGCACAGCAAAAAGCATCCTACCGGTCTGTGGCCAACGATCTGGTCTCAGTAATGGAGTCCTGGGAAACAACGCTTTCCCAAAATGCAATCAATCAACCTGGTCCAGTGGTTGTTTTGGACGAGGTGGAAAAACCGGGTAATCTGGGAGCAATTCTTAGAAGCGTGGAAGCATTTGGTGGGGCAGGTGTAATCTTATCTGATCCCGTGGTGGATTTTTTTAATCCTAATGTGATTCGTTCATCCCGCGGCCTTATGGGAAGTTTGCCCGTTTTTTCTGGTAGTAAGACAGAGGTCTATGACTGGCTGAAAAATTCTCAGCGAGAAATTTTGGCTACCAGCTCCCGGGCAACTCAATTTCTGGGAGCCGAGAAAATACCGCGCTCGGCGGCATTGGTTTTTGGAAGTGAAAAAGTTGGACTGGGGGACTTTTGGAGCAGGTCGGTGGATGCTTGGATCAAGATACCGATGCAGGGAACAGCCAGCTCCCTGAATCTTAATGTCAGTGTGAGTTGCTTCCTTTACGAATATAACCGTGGATGAATAGCTAAGGGTAATTTGGTCATAAAGTCTTCAACCAGGGAATAGTTTTTTCCATCGCCTCAGCCATATTGAGCACGGGATTGTACTGTAAATCTCGCTCCGCGGCTTGTCCAGAAAACCAATGATCATGGGCCAATTGGCTGGCCACAAATCGGGTCATGGGAGGATCACTGGTCAAGGGAAGTAATGCCCAAATTTTTTCCATCAGCCATCCAATGCGATATGCATTTTTGTAGGAGACTGTTTTTTCTAGGTGAGGAAGCTCCAGTATTTTGAAAATATCATTGAGCCAGTCCCACAAATTAACCGGTTCATTCTGGCCGATGAAGTAGGCTTTCCCTCCCAGTGAAGGATTGGCGAGCATAGCACGAAAGGCACAGATATGAGCATGTACCACATTATCCACATGGGTGAGATCAACCCGGTTTTCTCCTTTTCCGATTCTTTTTAATTTTCCCTGACGGTGCCTACCGATTACCCTTGGCAAAAGATGGGGGTCGCCAGCTCCCCAAATAAGATGTGGGCGCAGGGCCAGCGTGCGCATCCGATTTGGTTGATCTGTGCTCAGAACCGCCTGTTCGGCCAATGCTTTGGTAGAAGCATAGGGTGAAAAATTTTCTTTGGAATAGGGCAAGCTTTCATTACCCCCCCGGATAGGATCGATGGAAAAAGTAACGCTGGGTGTGCTGGTATAAATAAATCGTTCGACTTTCTGCTGCTGGCATGCCTGAAGCAACTTCTCCGTGGCCACCAAGTTGGCCAGGCGGAATTCCTCATATTTTCCACCAATTCCTGCCTTGGCAGCGACATGAAAAACGGTTGTGAAGTCCTTAAACCAGCTTACATCTGCCATCCCCTTCGTAAGATCATGACTATGGTAATGAAGCCCTGAAATGAGTTTGGATTTAGGGGGATTTTGCGTTCTTCCTACCACATGTACTTCATGTCCTTGTGAAACGAGAGCGGATGCTATGCCATGCCCAACAAACCCCATCCCTCCGGTAACCAAAACTTTCATACTGGAATGCCAAGTTTTGGTTTGCGGGAAACGAGGGATGACCACTTTTTGGCGAGGGATAAGCGGTGAATTTTGGCGTTGTGCCTGGCATCAACTGGAATTTTTTTTTCAAACAAAATCCGGTTGATTTTAAACTGCGGAAAAAGAGTTTTGAGCTCAGCAAAAATTTCATTTCGCAGAGCATTTTCCCCAGTTTCTCGAATCCTTTCTTTGCTTGGTTCAACGATGAGGCATGGCTCCTGATTAGGTGCTGAACCCAAGCCAATCAATGCACAACGGTTCACGCCAGGAAGCTCGTTAATGCCAGGTTCGCAGCGTTCGGTTTCGAGAGGACCATCGGGCGTAATTACACACTCGGCCTTGCGTCCAAGGAAACGGAGGTTCCCATCTTTATCCAAATAGCCCAAGTCTCCCATACGGTGGTTTTCATGATTTCCAATTTTAAAACGGGCATCACAAGTCGCACCAGGCATACGGTCATATCCAGCAGTAACCATTGGGCCAGATACACAAATTTCACCTACCATTCCTCTTTCTAACCCGGAATAATTTTCAGGATAATCCGGAAGGGGAGGACCAACGGATGGGACAATGGTAACTCTGGCACCAGGGACAGGGGAACCAACCAAAGAGCCCAGACCTTTAAGGGTAGAGTTTTTGTTTTTTACAATTCGATCACCATAGGTCCAGGAAACAGGCAAGGCTTCAGTAGCACCGTAAGGAACGATTACCTGACCTTGCGGAAGAAATGCCTGCAAATTCTCCACCAAAGATGGTGGGACTGGAGCGCCTGCCAGAAAAAAGCGGTTCATTTTGGAAAGGTTAACATTCTTGCTGTGGCAGGCATATGCCACTTTTTTCCCTACAACTGGAGATGCAAAGGCTGTGGTAACATTATGTGCCAAAATAGACTCAACTAGCTTTGTTGGATTTGCTTTGGCTGGGCAGCGTGGGTTCATTTCTGGAAGAACTGAAGTGATACCCAGAGCAGGATTGAATAGACCAAAAATGGGCAGAGTGGTGAGGTCTGTTTCACCGGGCATCATTCCAAATATTGAACGCAAAGCATCGATTTGTGCATTGAAGGTTTTATGCAGATATCGAACTCCTTTCGGAGAACCAGTGGAGCCCGATGTAAAAACAATCGCGGCCAAATCATTTGGTTGAGCTTCGAAATTTGATGTAGATTTTTCTTCATCACCAGTACCGAAGGAACCAGGGCGTACAAGGTAGCGGTTTTTAACTGACTGAAATGACTTTGGCAGCAGACGGCTCAACCAAAAAGCCCGCGAAATTCCCACCATTGCCGAAGGTCTTGTTCTTTTGATGCAGCCCAAGAAGGATTGAATTCCCATGCCCGGATCAATAACCACCGGAATCGCTCCCAAACGAAATAGGGCAAATGCCCAAATGATTAATCCGGGTCCGGGGTTGACGAAAAGTAAGGTTTTTTCTCCAGGTTTAATACCTGATTGAATCAATTCCCCAACCGCACAATCAACGGTTTGATCAAGCTCTGCAAAAGAAAGGGGAGCGAAAGCAGCTTTTTTTGCTCCTGATACCAGGGCAGGAACCTTAGGATATTTCAGTGCCGAATCGGAGAGGTGACTGGCAACACTCCCGACCATACCACTCATGAATTACTCCTAAAGATGACTGTACATCAATTAGTCACTGTCCGCCAACCAACGCTCCGCTTCAATTGCTGACTGACAGCCCATTCCGGCTGCGGTAATCGCTTGGCGATAAACATGGTCTGCACAATCTCCAGCGACAAAAACCCCAGGAATTTTGGTCTTTACCATACTACCATTGGATGGAACGAGATAGCCGTTCTCATCTAAGTCCAGAATGCCCTGAAACGGTTTTGTGTTAGGCAAATGCCCAATCGCAATAAACACTCCTTTACAGAAGATTTCCTGTAAATCCCCAGTTTTTAGATTTTTGGTTTTGATTGCTCGAACCCGACCATCCTCCCCAGCCAGAATTTCTTCAACAGCAGCGTCCCAGACGACATCGATTTTTTCGTGAGCCAGTGTTCTTTCCGCCATGATCTTGGAAGCGCGTAACTCGTCTCGACGGTGGATTAAGGTCACTTTGGAGCAAAAACGAGTGAGGAATAATGCCTCTTCACAGGCAGAGTCTCCTCCCCCGACGACAACCACATCCATGTCACGATAAAATGCACCGTCACAGGTTGCACAAGTGGTTACTCCTTTGCCCCCATACATCTCCTGCTCGCCAGGCACTCCCAGCAGTCGGGGAGCCGCACCAGTCGCAATGATAACCACTTTTGCTTCGTAGGATTTATCACCAGCATAGAGAATTTTTTTGTCATCGGAGAATTCCACCCGGTCAATGAATGCGTTTTCTACACGGGCACCAAATTTGGTGGCTTGTTTACGAAGATTGGTCATTAAATCATAACCATCCACCCCCTCTGGAAAGCCAGGAAAGTTTTCCACTTCCGAGGTGGTGGTCAGTTGTCCGCCTGGTTGTTTGCCTTCAAGAATTAAAGGATTGAGGTTTGCTCTGGCGGTATAAATACCAGCTGTAAATCCGGCACATCCTGTTCCTAAAATAATAACATTTTCCATGATGGTTATGATTGGGTGTTTAGAGAATTAGTAAAAAAGATTTAGAGTCGCGATCATGGCAGAGTTTTTCATATTGGTCGAGTAGATGTCTTGGTTTGATTCACATTGCCACTTGCAAAACTTTCTTCAGAGAGGGGAATTGGATGTGGTCTTGCAAAAGGCGGAAGATCAAGGTGTCCAAAAAATGCTCACTGTGGGAACAGATCCAGATGACTGGGGGGATTATCAAAAACTAGCTCGGGATTATTCCGGAAAAATCTTTTATTCAGCTGGTTTGCATCCCGGATATGTGGATGCTCATTGGGAACAGAAGATCTCCGGTTTACTTCAATATTGGCAGAGCAGCTCCACGCCATCAGCTCTTGGCGAAATTGGGCTCGATTATTTTCGTCTTCCTAAAGACGCGGAAAAAGCTAATCAAATGATCGATTGGCAAAAGCGTGCTTTTCGTAAGCAGCTCGATTGGGCCAGGGAGCTGGACTGCCCCTTGATTATTCATTCCCGGTCTGCTTTTGATGATTGTGTTTCCGAAATCGATGGCTCGGGAGTTAACTGGAAGAGAGTGGTCTTTCATTGCTTTACTGAGGGTATATTCGAGATGAAAAAAATAATGGAAAGGGGGGGGCGAGCTTCTTTCACTGGTATCATAACTTTTCCTAAAAACGAAAAATTATTGGAGGCAGTCAAATATCAGGG
>JAYPZT010000016.1:0-15859 GCA_038136415.1 Opitutales bacterium | reverse complement strand
CCTGATAACACTGGACCATGCGGTGCAACGATTTGGGCGAATCCGGATCGGCCTTCGAGGTTTGGTCATAGACAAAGGATTCCTTATCCGTCATGCGGATGCCGACTCGGCCAACATCGTCCATATCCCCCTCGGGCATGGGCGGTAGTTTGACTTTGTGTTTTGGATAGCGCTCGAAGGTGGCGGCATCGGCGTAGAATGGTAGGTGGGGATTATAAATACCGGCCGCGAGGAAGAGCGGTTTGTCCTGCTTTTCCTCCATGCGGGCTTCCACCCATTCGCACATATCGACATCGATCATTTTCTGATCGTGGACACCCCAGTCGAACCCAGGATTGGCCAGAGGGGTTCTGTCTTCCTTTCGATAGCCATTGTAGTTCTTATTTTTTCCCGGCCCGCGAATGGGGAGCTTTTTATAGAACTTCTGAAATGAGGGTCGCCCCTCCGGTTCGGCTCCGGTGTGACCGTGGTGATAAATTTTTCCAGCACCCAAGGTTTGATAGCCCCCTTCCTTGGCGAAATATTCGGGCAGGGAAACAGCATCCGGGATAATCGCACGCCAGGGATCCCCATTGTGATACACCCCCGAGGTGGTGGGCCGCAGGCCGCTCATGATCGCGGTTCGCGACGGGTTGCAACCGGGGGAGGCGCAGTAAGCTCGGTTAAAGAATGTACCGCGGGCAGCGAGCCGCTCCAGGTTTGGCGTCTGGATCGGGTTGTTCTTATCAAACAGGGTCGTCCAGTCGTTCATGTCATCAATGGCGATAAACAAAATATCCGGTTTGCGGGCCTCGGTTGCCGTCGAAATAAGTATCCATGCTCCTAGCATTATCAGAAGCTTATTTGTTTTATTCTTATTCATGATTTCTTGAGTCGGTACTGCCTCAATTCCTACAAGCCCGGATTGCCTGCTTTAGTGGGCTGCTTTCCTGATTATCTTAACGGATCTGTCCTTATTCAGTTGATCAATTTTTGCCCGGGCCCGTTTCACCTCTTTCTGGTCCGAGAGTAATGAATATTCCAACTGATAAGAGATCGCTTCTCCGGCAGCAATTTTGGGCAAACGCCCCATCTTGCGTTCGTAGGATCGATTGGATGGAAAAGTATTTCCTGGCTCAAGCCCGGTTACATAGCCATTTTCTATGCTATCTTCATTCTTCCACTGACTTAAATAGGGAAGAGCATCGACATTGAAAGTAAAGGATACCGCTTTGTCCGCCTTTTGGTTGAGGAGCATAAAATGAGCGAGTCCATCTTGATCTGCAAATGGGGTGATTTGGTAGACTTTTTCATCGGCCCAGACTTTTGCCGGGGCATCGTAAACCTGGTAAGTATCAAGGGATTTCTCGGCATAATCATTGAAGGGCTGAACCTCTGCAATCGTTCCTTCCATGCGTGAACCTTTTTCCAAAAGTTCTTTGGCAAAGTTTGCATGATAGAGCACCTGAAATTCTTTCTCCTGAGAACTGTTGTTGGTCACCGTGTCATCGAAGCGAAAAGTATTGGATCCAGGAATTGTGGAAATCGTGGTTTCCAAAGTAAAATTTGCCCCTTTGAACCAAACCTCATGCACCACCCCGGTCACGCAGATGCGATGGGGGGGAAGCTCGTCCACTTTTATCCTTACTTCAGAAGCTGGAATATGGGCAATGCGGCCATGCAAAGTCATCAACCGTCCATAGTCATTTCCCGGATGGCCCGAGTATTCCAGCCCACAACGCACCATCCATTCAGTAAAGGAATCAAGCCAACCCAACCCCCCGTTGTAATTAAGGTTCACATTGCGGGGATGAACAATTTCTTTGACCGGTGAATCCCACCCGAGGGTAAGGCTTTCACCTCGCACACTCATGACATTCATTCCCCGGGTAGGAATGATATCGATCTCTATTTCACCGTTATCAATCGTGATCAATTCGACCCCTTCCTGCATGCCTCCATGGAGTGTTTTTTTCTTCACTGACCAGTCTGCATTGGAACTCACTCCAAAGTCTCCAGCGGTATAAACCTGATCATCTGTCCGGATATTTTTCTCTACCGAACTCAGGGTAATTTCCTTGGCGAAAGATCTATGCATGGGAAAGGATGTGACCAGGCCGATGGCACCGATTACAAATAAAAAATACTTCATACATCTTCCTCAGGTTTAGGAAAACAGATCGAGCAAGGATTGACGCATCACCTGGGCGCTTACCTCTTTGCCGGACCAGTATTGGATGGCAATCTTTCCCTGATTGACCAGCATCCCCAGGCCATCAATGGTGGTACAACCCTGGGCTGCAGCTTCCTGGATAAAGGGGGTTTGCGGGGGATTCGGGATCACATCGGACACGACCATATTTGGTTTAAGCGTGGTCATATCAATCGGGACCTTGGTGGTGTCTGGGTACAGCCCGATGTTGGTCGCATTGATGACAATGTCCACGCCTTCGGGAATCTTCAGATCGCCTTCCAGAGGAATAAATTCACCACTTGCCCCTGTTTTTGTATCCACCAGTTCAGCCAACTCCTGGCCACTGCTTGGGGTACGATTGACAATGATGATTTTGGCTGCGTTTTCGAGGGCACACTCCACGGCAATGGCACGGGCCGCCCCACCAGCTCCCAAAATGAGTAAAGTCTTTCCCGCAATTTCAGTAATTTCTTTGAGGGACTCCGTGTAGCCTTTGCCATCGGTATTTTCCCCAATGTACTGACCATTGCGTTCCACCACACAATTCACCGCACCCATCAGCTCGGCAGATTCACCCAGACCATCCAACAAAGGGATAATCTTTTGCTTGTGAGGAAGCGTGCAGTTAAACCCCTTGTAGCCCATGGCTTTCACGCCCTCAAAAGCGGCTTCCAGTTTATCCGCTGGCACTTCCGTACTAATGTAGCGGTACTTCATACCCTCATGCTTGAAGACGGCTTCCATCATAAATTCGGTTGGGTTTTCCCATACGGGCATACCAAAATTTGCGATGAGTGTACTTTGGCAATCAACGACCTTTGTCATAATTTACTCCCTCTATTTCTTTTTGATTTTATCCACGATGATGGCGGCTAATATTACGCAACCCAGGACAATTTGTTGGGTATTCGAACTGATCGCCATGAGGTTCATACCGTTGTTGATCACTTCGATAATGGCACAGCCAATCAGGGTACCTATGATTTTTCCCTGCCCGCCCATCAGGCTGGTACCTCCCACAACCACGGCGGCAATCACATTGAGTTCCCAGGTCTGACCAAATTCACCACTGCCTGAATTGAGCTCCGAAGCCATCACGATCCCGGCTATCCCGGCAACGATCCCGGAAATGGTGTAAACAGAAATCAATACCCGTTTCACTGGGACGCCCGAAAGGCGGGCCGCTTCTTCGTTTCCACCAATGGCATAGATTTGACGGCCAAATATGGTTTTGTGCATCACAAAGTAAGCGATCCCATAGAGCAGCAACATGAGGATGATGGGATTGGGCATTTGCCCCAGCCAGGAGATATCTGGCAGGCCCACTTTAATCGTTCTGTTCCCGGTGAGGTTGAGGGCCACCCCCCGGGCAATCAGCATCATTGCAAGAGTCACGATGAAGGGTGGAATCCTGAAAAAGGTGGATAAGGTTCCATTAATAAAACCGCAAAAACCAGCCGCGGAAATGCCTGCAAGGAAGGAAAGTCCAATCATCACCGGGCTGGATGAATTTCCAAAAACAATTTGCAAAGTCATTGTGGAAACCACCGTAGCCAGGGCGACCAAAGATCCCACAGACAGATCGATACCGGCGGTAATGATGATCATCGTCATACCAATGGCAATGATCGCAGTTTTGGCCGTTTTATCGGGAAGAGTTTTTAAATTGCTTGCCTTGAGAAAGGTCGAAACGGTTTCGCTCTTTGGGATCAGCACTTCACTATCCTTGAAGTGATCGACGCTGTTATAGAAAGTCCAGTTTCCGGTTTTTTTACTGCAGGCAATCAGGGTATTGGCAGGAATGGTAGCGGCGAGTTCCATGAGGGCTTTTTTTGCCTGGGGTGGTTCGATTGTTTCGATGATGTGCACCTCGACTCCCCTCCCCTTCAGGCTCTCCTGCAAACCTTCCTTAACCAGTTGGTCATCGGATGAAGTCCCCACAACCAGCACCAGTTCGGCTACCCCCGAGCTGAGTGCTTTTTCAGCTAATTGCTGCCCGGCCCCGTAGCCCTCTGCAGTTTGTTCCTTTAAAGTGGTGAGGGAAAAGATGGCAAAGAGCAGAGCCAGTACGAGGACCATGCCATAGTCCGAGAAAAGAGAGGATAGTTTTTGTCTCATGAGTAAAAATTAGTGAATTGCATGATCGAGTAAAATTTCCTGGGTGGTGTTTTGAACATCTTCAACGATTGCGGAAATTTTGCCGCTACGCATCACCACAATCCGGTCGGACATACCGATGACCTCGGGTAGTTCCGAACTCACCATGATGATCGCCTTGCCCTGCTCGGCGAGCTGGTTGATCAGCATGTAGATTTCGTATTTTGCCCCCACATCAATCCCCCGTGTGGGTTCGTCGATGATGATAACATCGCAGTTTTGTTCGAGCCATTTGGCCAGTACGACTTTTTGTTGATTCCCGCCGGATAGATTCTTGGCCAGTTGTTCCTGGTGAGGAATCTTTATTTTCATGCTCTCAATGTGCCGGGCGAATCGCTTTTTTTCTTCGGAGCCATTGATCACCCCATTTTTTGAAAAGAGCCTCAGGTTGGGCAGGCCAAAATTTTCACGAACGGAATGCATCAAAACCAAGCCCTGCCCCTTACGGTCTTCCGTTAACAACCCAATGCCTTTGGCGATGGCATCCCGGGGCGAGTTGATATGAATTTCCTCCCCGTGAAGCTGTAAGGACCCGGAGGTCTTTTTATCCGCCCCGAAAATGAGCCGCATAAGTTCTGTTCTTCCAGCACCAACCAGACCGGTGAAACCAAGCACCTCCCCAGCATGCACGGTGAAGGACACATCATCCACATCGTCTGAATTCAGATGACTGACCTCAAGCACAGGAGAGCCTATTTTCTGGTAGTGCTTGGGAAATTCATTTTCCACTTTGCGCCCCACCATCATTTCGATCATTTCCTGCCGGGAGATTTCCTCAATCCCTTTGGTGCCGATGTATTCACCATCCCGCAAAACGGTGACACGGTCCGCAATATCGAAAATCTCATCCAGACGATGACTGATATAAATCACACCGATGCCTTGCTGCTTAAGATCTCGGATAATTTTAAACAAGCCTTCGACCTCCTGTGGGGTGAGGGTGGCACTGGGCTCATCCATGACCAGCAAACGAACCTCAGATGAAAGGGCCTTAACAATCTCCACGATCTGCTGTTCTGCGGTGCTTAGTTTGCAGCAGAGCGCTTCTGGATCGATCTCGATGCCTATCTTTCGGAAGAGTTCCTGAGCGTGACGGTGTTCTTCGTTTTTACGGATCACCCCGTTTTTACTCTTGGGATTGCCGAGAAAAATATTTTCACGAACGGTCAGGTGAGGGATGAGATTGAATTCCTGATAGATGATCCCGACCCCTAAATCTTGGGAAACCTGCGGGTTTTCAATGGTGATTTCTTTCCCTTTGAGCTCGATGGTTCCCTCTGTGGGTTGATGGGCCCCACCAAGCATTTTAATCAGGGTACTTTTCCCGGCTCCATTTTCTCCCATCAGGGCAAGAACTTCTCCCTCGTAGAGGTCCATATCGATGCCTTTAATGGCATGAACTCCGGGGAATCGCTTATGAATCCCCCGCATTTGCAGGAGAAGTTCTTGCGAATCAGACATCCTTACTTACCTGCTTTAAGAGATGGGTCCTTTTGGGCATCCTCCTGGAAGTAAAGCTTGGTAGGGATCAGAATTTCCGACTTCACTTCATCCCCATTTTTATAGGCAAGCATTTGCTGGACTGTGAGGCGGCCAATCTCCTGGGGGAACTGAATCGGGTCCGCATAGATTTCGCCCCGTAAAATCGCTTCCTTGCCGATGCGCTGGCCGTCAAACCCGACCACTTTCACATCCTGGAGTTTGTTCGCTTTTTTGAGGGCAACCACCGCACCGAGTGCGGAGGGATCGTTGATCGCAAAAATACCCTTGAGGTCAGGTGTGGCATTGAGTTGATCCTCGGTGGCCTTCTTGCTGGGCTCTTCCGAACCGGAGCCATCGAGCTCGGCTACAATATCAATTTTTTTATTGGGATGAGCCTGGTTATGAGCGGTAACCACATCCTTAAAGCCATCGACGCGCAACAGGCAGGACTGGGCTTTTTTGAAGTCCAGAATGAGCACCTTGCCTCCGTTGGGCAGACCTTTGATCATCGCTTCTGCAGCGAGCTTACCACCACCATAATTATCTGTCATTACATTGGAAACCACTTTAGCACCGGGGTCTGAACATCCGGTATCTGCGGTAAAGACTGGTATGCCTGCCGCGTTGGCCGCTTTGATGGGCTCCCCAATCGCCAGGGTGTTTTTGGGTGCCACGATGATCGCATCCACATTTTGTGAAATAAAGTCTTTCATTTGCTTGGCCTGCTTCTCGGCATCGTCACCCGAAAGAACAACAACATTGTATCCATGCTTTTCGGCCTCCGCTTTGGCCGCGTCCGCCAATTCCACAAAGAAGGGGTTGGCCAAAGTCATTACAGTGATCCCAAGTTGCTTGGTATTGTTATTGGTCGCCTCACTTTTTTCAGAAGCTCCCTTTTCGCCACAACTCGTAAAAAAGCCCAGGCAGGCTACAAGCATTAAAATATTTAGTAGTTTATTCATTTATCTCTCCTATTGGTTGATCGTATTCTGGTTGATTCTTTTATGTTTTGATCCAAATGAAGCACTCGGGGTAAGCAATGGAAAAAATGTAAATTAAGCACACGGGGTAGCTCTCAGTTCTTCCGGTAGTTCAACGGTGGCACCACTGTGGCTGCAAACATAAGCGGCCACCTCGGAAGCCTTTTTTTGAGCCTGCTCAATAGGCATGCCATTGAGGTAATGAATCATAAAGCAGGCCGTAAACGAGTCTCCCGCACCTACGGTATCCACAAGTTCACAGGGCGATGCCGGCATGGAACTGGTCTCCTTTTCGGTGATGATGGAGCTCCCTCTACTTCCCAAGGTAAGGATCATCAGTTGTATATTGAAGGTACTCAGTATCTCCTCCTTATCCACCTTCAGTAAGTCACAAATGATGGGCAACTCCTCCTCATTGAGCTTTAGAAAATCGCATGCATTCAAGGACTGGTGAATCACCTCGGCACTGTAAAAATTTTGCCGAAGGTTGATATCAAACAGAACCTTGCTGCCTGATTTGCGCTGACTTAAAGCATGATGAATTGTCTTGCGGCTTACTTCAGAGCGTTGGGCCAAACTGCCAAACGCAATCAGGTCTGCCTCAGAGCTTAGTTCCAAAAGTTCTGCAGTTTGGGGGATGTGATCCCAGGCACAATTTGAATTGAATTCGTAATTGGCGCTCCCGTCTTCATTCAGGGTAATATCCACCACCCCGGTGGGATACTCCAAAACGGGGGCCTTCAAATGTATGCCACAATCCTGAACCGCCTGGGTGATCTCTCTGCCAAGATCATCATCACCCACAGCTGAATACGCAGTCGCCTGTGCCCCCATCTGAGCGGTGTGAAAAATAAAATTAGCAGGAGCCCCACCCCAGACCTTTTTGTCGGGGAAGATATCCCACAGGACTTCACCTATGGATAAGGTTTTAATAGGACCTCCTTTGTTTGCTTACTTCGAGGACATCGAGAACCACGGCTTCCTTTCTTTTCATTTGAATAAGGATGTAAGTCAAAATTCTGGAAAATGAATGTCAAATACAATGTAACTTTTTATTATCTTATTGTTTGCATTTTGTTTACATTAAAAATATTCCATCCCCACAGGATTTTGGAAACAAACCGATCAGATAAGAAAAGATGAAGAATAAGAATGTGGATATTTACCGCACCCTGAAGGATGAGATTGCGGTGAGCAACTACCCGGACGGAGAATTGCTACCCACGGACTTGCACTACGCAGAGAGGTTTCAGGTAAGCCGCCCCACAGTTGCCCGGGTGATGAACAGGCTGGAGAAAGAAGGGGTGATCGGGCGCAAGGCAGGATACGGCACTTTCGTAATCAAGCACAAAGCACCCATTTTAAAGGGCAAAGAGTTGACCCTAGGGTTACTGATCCCCGCATTGGGGGAGACGGAGATTTTTGAACCAATATGTGGCCAAATAGCCAACCTGGCGGAATCTCATAATTTTACCCTCCTCTGGGGAGGCGGTGGAACGATCGAAAATCGCGGGGTTAACCGGGCTATTCAACTGGCCCATAAGTATATCGCCAAAAAGATCGATGGGGTATTTTTCACCCCGCTGGAACTGATCCCTGAGGCGGCCGAACAGAATCGGCTCATTGTATCGATGTTTACCAAAGCAGGGATTCCCGTGGTTTTACTGGACAGTGATATCACCCAACCCCCAAGGATGAGCGGTTACGACCGCATAGGGACCAACAACATCGAGGCGGGGTTTGTGATCGCATCCCATTTGGTTGAACAGGGATGCAGGAAGATTGGTTTTGTGACCAGGCGCCATGTGGCCAGCACGGTGCACATGAGACTGATCGGTGCCCGGGAAGCAATTCTTCAGGCTGGCCTTAAGCATGACAAAATGGAGGAAATCTTGATTGAGGGGACCGAAGAGGAATTTGTCAGGAACACGGACTTAAGACGGTTCGATGGATTGATCTGCTGTAATGATGCCCTTGCTGCCCCCTTGTTGGTTGAGCTGGATAAGTCAGGGGTGCACATCCCCAAAGATATGAAAATCGCAGCCTTTGATGATGTTAAATATGCCAGGCTGATCAAAACCCCGCTTACCACCTACCGGCAACCCTGCCTGGATATTGGCACCGCTGCCGTGGAAACCATGGTTTCGAGAATTCAAAACCCAGAGATGGCAGCCCGGGTCGTCCGGGTACAGGGAAAACTTGTGGCTAGGCAGTCCACAGGCGCATCCTGATCCAGCAAGGGAAGCAGCTAGCTGCTTCCCGCTAATGTTGTCATGAAGGAATCATGACTTGGTTTGTATTCACTTACCTTCCCGGAATTTGAGCTCCGGCCAGATGCTTCTAATTTGCCAGGCAGAAAGAGAAACCAGCTTCGCTTCGCTCCCGCGTGCGATCAATGAAATTCCCGTGCTATCCTCACGGGTGGGATAAGCACGAATGGTCAGGCATTGGCGCTCATTGGCAAACACTTCGATGATGCTCCGGTCAATCAACACCCGCAACCGCAGGGGCTCGTGATCCTCCAGGTAGACAAGTCCAGTCTCGGGCGGGCGGGCCAGCACATCAGGTGAGAGGGAGGCTTCGGAGACATCGATGCTTAGTGCCCGGGCATTTTTGTTGCGCTGCCAACCCTGCATAAAAAATCGAATCTTGGTTTGCTCACTCCCGTCGGGCGAGCGCAGTACTCGAAGCTCCACTTCCCGGGCCCTACGGGGATCAATGACCGCTTCTATTTCCATGGCCTTGCCCTTGACCTCGGGAATGAGAGTCTCTTGGTTGGCCACGAGGTTCATCCCACCGATCTCGACTGGATTGAAGCGCAAGGATTCCAAACCAGCAGGTGGCTTGATCTGCAGTGGGCTGAAAAAATTACGGAATCCTTTTTTGGAGGTGTGTTCGGCTAGATAATCTTTGTGAAGGGATAAATGCCGAGGCATTGTCATCGTTCCTTCCCAGCCTCGATGTTGCCGATTTTCACTAACATTGAAGATGGAGATACAGCTCGCCGAGGAATCGGAAAAAGCAGAAGGGGCATGCAGTGAGCCCAGCTTGACCGATCCGTATTGCATCTGCCCATGGTATTCCGCCACGAACTTCTGCTCTTGTTTTTGCCGGTCATAAGTACCGATTTGATACATGGCCCCACGCGGGTGAATGAACCAGAGCAGCATCTGACGGCCCTGCCCGATGGGCAAAAAGTTGGGACAGGCAAAGTCATCCCCGGGCCGGGTGTAGCTGTCCTCTCGAATGAGCACTCCGTCGTATTCCCACTTCTTCAAGTCTCTGGAACGAAACACCGTCATCTCAGGCTTGCTCCCGCGGAGGTGGTAAAAGCCCTTTTCCCAGGTTTGCTTGCGCACCCCGATGAAGAATTCGCCGTCTTCCTCCCAGATACAACTGTCGATCGGTCCCTGGTATCCTTGAAGAACAGAAAGCGGCAGCACGGTGTTCACTTCCCATTGCTGCAGCATGGGATCGCGAGAGGTCGCAAGCTGCACGCCCACTCTCGCCTTGGTCACCGTCAGCAGGGCCATGTCTTCGGTGGTCATCATCTGCCCGGTCAAACCACCGAGCTCCGGGATCGGTGGAAGGTCCTCCCAGTGGACCAGATCATCGCTAACGGCGTGCCCTTTTCCTCCCCAGCCGATGTAGAACAGATGGTATCTTCCCTTCCATTTGCAGAAGCCGCCGGGGTCCCATAATTTCCCTTTGGGGGAGGAGAAGTGATACAGGGGGCGAAACGGATCTTCCGCCAGGGATTGCCGTGACTGGAGGATGGTTTGCTGGGCCTCCGCCTTGGGCTCCTCAGCAGCTGCCTGATTGACGGCTGATAAACTGACTAATAAACCCGCGGCGACATGAAAGATCTGAGGTCGTGGAATAGTCATATTGGATTGTCATTTATTGGGTGTTGGTGCCCACAGGGATCTCCAATTCGCACCAGATCCAGGGGTGGTCTGAGAGGCATCCTTCATACCTCTCATTGGTCTCGTTCTGATACTTGGGACCCCAATCCCTTTTGGTACCAAGGAGCTTGATCGACCTCGAACCACTGTAAAGAATGTGATCAATAGAGGGTTCGGTGACCACATTTTCCAAGTTGCATGCTTTCAACAATCCTTTCATGACCACGCCATCAGTCCACTCATTAAAATCTCCCCCGACAATGACATCGTAACTGGAATCCTCCTTTTTGATATGGTCCGACAAGGCTTTGTGCTTTGAACCTTCCCAGGCAGCTGAGGAAGTGGGTTGTTTCTTGTGATGAGCAAACCCTGGCAAGTGAAGGGAATAGAGGGCAAGTTTTCTACCGGCTACTTCGGTCTCCGCACGAACCGCACTGGCGCTTCTCCACCCGCTCCCTTCCACCTTCACATCCCTGCCATTCGACAATGGGGTGCGACTGAGGATGGACTTATATTTGCCCCCGTAGTTTCCGCTTAAATCAGGCCACTTGGGAGCCTTGTGATTGGCGGAAGAAACACTTCCGACATGTACATGCCCCAGACCAAGTGCATCCGCCATGCGATCAGACCAGTCCTTACCCTTTTTGCCCCGGCTCAACCTGGGCACTTCGCTTAAAAGAACAATATCCGGATTTAAGGGCTTAAGGAACTCTGCAAATTTTTCGGGAGTAGTCCACTTCCCGCAAGCAACATTGTAGGCAAGTACCCGGAGATTGAAAGTCTTTGCTTGGCTGTCTTGCTCGGCAACCGTTGGCAGCGTTAAGCTTGTTGCAAGAATAGCAACACTGAAGGCAAGTTTGAGGGCTTTTGGAACATTGGATGTATGCATGGTTTTATTTTGTAGTTTGAAATCTTATAAATTGGGCAAAAGTATCAACTAATCGGCTTCAATGATAAAGTCACTGCGGTCATAGGCGATCTTGAGTGCCTCGAGGATTTGGGAATGCTTAGCAAATCTGTGCTGAAACGATTCCCAGTTTTTCTTTTTCTCATCTGTCCAGGCAACTTCGGCAACCGAGATTAGGCGAGGAAAAATCTTCTTATCCAGGCGATCCATTCGAATGTCCTCCGTCCACACGGGAGCTTCCACACCAATAACGCGGGCCTGTTCTTCCAAAGTCAGACCGGCGGGAACAGGTTCGAAGGCATAGATCGACTTTGCGGACACCAAGCGACTTCGGTACCTTCTGTTATGCTTATTCAATTCTTCTGCGTTAGCGTTGTTGGCGGGATAATCGAGGTAGATCTTTCGATGAAAGGAGTTGATGACCTCTCTGCCTGCACGAACCCCTTGCAACACTTCTGACGGTTTGTTCCAAGCCTGAACGATTTGTCCTACAGGAACGCCCCCTTGAATATGCTCTGCCCATCCAACTGTACGGATACCGCGCTTACGAAGTCGTTCGCTGACCTCATTCAAAAACCAGTTCTGCAGGTGGTGCTCATCTTCGAGTTTCAGCTTTTTCCTTAGTGCGACACAATGGGTGCATTTCTCCCAGTTGCCACGCGGGCGTTCGTCGCCCCCGACATGAAAGAGCCCATCCGTAAAAATCGTTTGAAATTCGTCAAACACCTCCATAATAAAGGGGATGGTGGTCTCGTGCTTGCCCGCACAAATCGCTCTTCTACCCGCGGCACTTGAAAAGGATCGCATTCCCTCTTGGCCCATTGGGAGCGGGGTGCCGTCGTTGCAGCCATATTCCGGGTAGGCCATCAATAGTGCGTTGACATGCCCAGGGATATCGAACTCTGGAACGACCTGAATGAAGCGTTCGTGTGCATATTCCACGACTTCCCGCATCTGCTCCTGCGTGTAAAACCCATTCAGTTCTTCTTCTTTCAAACGGTTACCGGGGTAGCCGCCAATGCTGGTAAGTTTGGGATACTTTTGGATCTCAGGGCGCCATGCCTCGTCATCGGTTAGGTGCCAATGAAAGACATTCATTTTGTAGAGTGCCATGAGGTCGATGTATTGCTTGATCTTTTCCACTGTCTGTATGTGCCGAGAGCTATCCAGCATGAACCCCCTCCAGGTAAATCGAGGAACATCTTCGATCTCGACGAAACCGATACGCAGATCAGAGAAGGCATCAGGATGTGATACTGCATCCTGGTGGAAGATGACCGCAGGCAGCATCTGCTTTAAAGATTGCAAGCCATAGAACACACCCTGCGCATCCGCACCCGTGATGCGAATACCTTTCTCGTTTACGCTGAGCCGATAGGCACCCATTGCCTTGCTCTCAAATAGGACGGGGGCCACGCGGAGGTTGATCTCGGATTCCCCGGCTATTCCTTCTCCGCCTACAGCGACCTTCAGCCCTGCACCTTTACGCAGGAACACCGCAAAGCGTTCAGTATTAGCTTTGAGCTGATCCTCCGATGCGGTTCCACTGGTGATGCTAATTCGTATCTGCGGTTGCAATTTGTAGAAGCCCTTTTGGGACTCCTGTGACTTGCATCTGGGAATAATGGGGACATCTTCGAATGCGTAGATCGCAGGTAGGCAGAAGAGTAGAAGAGAAAATATGACTCCTGTGACTAATCGAGGTTTGTAAAACGCTCTTTTCATTTTTGAGGTGTTTACTTGGATAGGCTAAAGGTCGCCACAACGGCGCGGTGGTCTGAGGGATAGGGAGAAACCACGATGTCCGCGTTCTCTTTGCTTTCTCCGATAACCTTTGTGTCAGTCACTCGGACGCCCTCGCCTCTGAAGTATACATAATCAATGCGCATATGGTGGTGATCGGGATGATCGGGGGCATGAACGGGTGACCAGGTGAGGCCAGGCTTGGCGACCTCGTTGGGATGAACGGTGCGGTAGGAATCGGTAAAGCCAGCATCAGCCATCATCAAGGAAGTGGGGAACTCCACCTTCATCGGATGATGACCGGCCTCGGCCGCCGCTTCCGTCCAGTCCAGGTGGGATGGTTCATTAAAATCCCCCACCACAAAAATAGGTTCCTCGGTCATAGCGAAACTTTTGATGAGCTTAAGGAGGCGGGCGATGTATTTCCCACGTGCTTTCTTGGCCCCGGCAATCGCTTCTTCTTCGGTATCAATTTTGGGATAACTGCGGTAACCTCCCTTAAGGCCCATTAATTGGTAAGCCTGATTTGGAGGGTTGGGAAGGTGAGCATTGAATGCATAGGCATGCTGCCCTGAAGGTAGTTTGACCTTGATTCCATCCCACGGCCTTTTGCCCATCCCTTTAACATGCTCGACGATTTCATAACGCGTAAGGAAAGGTCCGCTATGATTCCAGCCCAAGAGCTTCGCCAACTCTGGTACATTTGCTCCGATCTCCTGCAGACCCACGATATCTGCTTTTGCGAGCTCGATCATCTTGGCGGATTGGGACAAGGGTTGTCCCTGGTAAGTACCCCCACGACAGGCATTGTAGGTCATCACCCGAACGGTGCTTTCTTGAACCGGCTTGTCCTCTGCTTTCAGCCCAGTGGTGAAGCTAATCGCTAGTCCGAGTAGTAAGAATCCTGGAATGCTCATACAATAGCTTCTTTCTGGTTTCGTTTTATTTTCGGTCCCACGGGTTGGCTGCCCGGGGCTCGTAAGATGGATAAGCATCTTGGTCGGGTAGCGAATCCACCACGGCCTGAAATTTCTGCAGGGATTTTTGGTGGGCAGCCAGTTCGCTCCCGATCAGGTTGGTTTCCTCCCAAGGGTCGGTCTTCAAGTCGTGTAAGCGGATGATCTTTTTTTCATCCGATACCCACACCTTAAATCGTTTATCCCGAATCACCCGGGTAGAAAAATTCTTCGTTGGCCGAATCCCATCTTTGGTTAACTTCGCGACGGCACAATATCCAATTACCTATACAATGTTAAAACAGGTAAGCTAGAGGCTGATAGCTGAATCCTGTCTTATACATTCAGGTAGATACCTGATTTTGAATATCGTTTTCTTGCGTGCTAACTTAGTATGTGGACGAAATCGAATACCATATGGACAATAACTTTCATGAAATTATGAGCACCTTTTTGGTAGAAGATTTTTTCTTAATACCAGAACACAATCGCACCATCTCCATAATGAGCCATCCGTGGGATGATAGCCTTAATAATTTAATCTGCCTTTTCCCGCCTTCATCAAAATATTTAACACATAAATAAAGTTTTTAATTCTTAAATTTTTTAATTATAATATAGATAATAAAGTTTTCTTTAAAACTTGTTAATTAATAGTTTAGCAATTTGAAATATGCATGATTTTTATATATAATATAATTATAAAAAATAATTAAATGAAAAATATATATAAAAACAAAAACATAGATAAATTAAGGTTAGCTGGTGAAATATCAGTTGATAGCGCAATGATAAGAATTGCGGATCCTTGCTACAGTGAAGACTTCAATCCAAACGACTTAACAAACAAGTTCGATAAGGATGGAATCCTTAGAAATGAACATGATGTAGTAATAATGACTCCACATGGAGATGGCACATACCCCGTGTACTACGATGAAGAAGAAAAGTTACTGATAGTTTCATTGGGGAATTCCGACTAAAGCATAGCACTGCTAGAATTCTTAATAATTTAAACTTACCAAATGTAGATAACTTGAGGAAATTTTATTATCAATCCCTTTTTATCCCCTTTTTATCCCCTTTTTCAGAGATTACTGGTTGAATTTTTAAAATAAGTTAATTTCTCTCAGTAAGTAAGCACCCCGCATAAGAATTGAGGGCCGATTTAGAAGACCGATGCTCTATCCAGCTGAGCTACTCTCGCACTCTTGGTTAATTGATATTATCTAGGATATGATTTCGCAACGACAAATCATAACTCGAACACATAATTAATCGTTTTTGTTCAGATTGGCTTGATTATCAAAATCCAGCTTATTGAATGAAGCCATAACTAAACTCTAATTACTATGAAGATATTTTTTCCTTTAGCCATAATCGTCACTCTACTTTCAACAAATTGGTTGTCAGCTCACTGCCAGGTACCTTGTGGAGTTTATGGAGACTCAGCCAGATTTACCCAGATGCTGGAAGATCAAACCACCATCGCAAAAGCGATTGCACAGATAAATGATCTGGCCGACAAGAAGGATGGTAAGTCTGCCAATCAATTA
>JAYPZT010000015.1:0-16089 GCA_038136415.1 Opitutales bacterium | reverse complement strand
TAACCGATGAAAAAGACGGAAAACCCTCGGTGGATATGGAAATTGCCAGGTTTGCCTACTCCAAGAAGAAACCTCAGGAGGAGAACCCATGAAGGATGGTGAGGTAATGGACGAGAAACCGGAGGATGAGCCAGAACAGGGCACCCCATTACCCTCAAATTTAGTCGAGGTAGAAACCCCATCGGAAACCTGGAAAACAGAATTTAAGAACGAAATTTCCTCCCTTCGGATTAATGGTGAGGATGTATCCAAAATTCATCGGGCTATGGAAGAGCTTCGTAATATGCGCGATTCCAGCGACCGAACCCTTCGCCGGTTAATTATTTTGATCACCCTGTTACTTTGCACAGGTCTGGGGGTCGGGATATACTCCCTCGATTATCTTTTGCGTTTTAATGCAGACAAAATTGACGAGGTGATCGATTTAAATCTTCTCGCCATTAACAAGAGCAAGGAAGGCATGATCAAGATTCCCCTGATCGCAATCTCTTTACTGGAAAAACACCCCAATCAAATGCGTTGGGATGAAAACCAGTCAGTTTGGACTTTTCTTGATACCTTTACAGGGACAAGAAAGAACTTTTCTGATGATTACATGTATTATACGCCGGGAGTTATCGAAGAGCTAAAAAATGATTTGGGTCTTTTTTGGAACGGCACTTCGTGGAACTGGCCAGAAGGTTTTGGACCAAGGAATTAATTTTCCCTCAAAGTAAAACCAGGGAAGCCAATCCAAGGAACGCAAAAAATCCGACCACATCAGTCACGGTAGTTACAAACACTCCCGAAGCCACCGCCGGATCTGCCCCGGCTCTATCCAGAACCACGGGTAAAATAATCCCGGAAAGACCTGCAACAATCATATTAATAATCATTGCTCCCGCAATGATTCCACCCAGCAGGACAGAAGAATCCTGACCATCGCCAAAAATAAAAATCGTAGCGACCCCGGAAATGAGTGCAAACAGGATTCCATTCAATACTCCCACCATCAGCTCCTTGCGAATAGCCCGCATGGTGTTAAAAGAAGTCAGCTCCTTGGTCGCCAAAGCTCGTACTGTAATCGTGAGCGTCTGCGTGCCCGCGTTCCCCCCCATGGATGCCACAATGGGCATGAGCACCGCCAGGGCCACCATTTGCTCAATGGTGGCATCAAATAAACGAATTACCAGGGATGCCAGTACCGCAGTGAACAAGTTTACCAACAGCCAGGCAAAGCGTTTGGCGGATGACTGGAGCACACCGTCATCCATGTTCTCTTCCCCCACCCCACCAAGGAGGAGCACATCCTCCTCAAATTCCTCCCGGGCGACCTCCATCACATCATCCACTGTGATCATGCCCAGAAGCTTGCCGGAAGTGTCAACAACTCCGGCGGTGGTAAGATCATATTTTTCAAAGAGCAGGGCCACCTCCTCCTGCAGCGTCTCCGCGGGAATCAGCACCTGGGTATCATCCGCAATTTCACGCATCAAAGTGTTTCTGGGTGAACGGAGTATACGGGACAGTGAGATAATCCCGACGGGTCGTGCATCCTCATCCACCACAAACAAATCAAGGAATTCCTCAGGCAGATCACTTTCCTCGCGTAAATAGTCAATCGTCTGCCCCACGGTCCAATTGGTTCCAACGGAGACCACATCGGTCTGCATCCGCCGCCCGGCACTGTCCTCAGGAAATGCCAACCCGATCTCGATATCCTCCCGCTCCTCTTTAGGCACAGAACTGAGAACTTCGGCCCGCTCATCCTCCTCCATATCTTCGAGAACCTGAACGGCCTCATCCGAATCCATTTCGGTAATTACTTCAGCTACCTCTTCGGGAGTAAGGCTATCTGTAACCTCCTTACGTAAATGATCTTCCAATTCAAAGAGGAGATCGGGGTCGAGCTCCAGCTTTACGGACTGAACCAGGCGTTTCCGCAGCGGACGGTCCAGCAACCCGAAGGCATCCGCTAAATCAGAATGGTGAAAGCTTTCGAGATGATGATTTAGTTCGGCATCAGTTCCAGACTCAAGCAGACGCACCAGCTCATCAAACCTCGCTTGAGACTCGCTACTGGCATTGGGGTCAATTCGATGAATAACCTCTGTACTTTCCTTAATCTCAGGCATAATTCGTATGGTTTTTTTGATCCGGACTGTGCACAGAATGTAGAGGATTTACGAAAAGATTCGGATGAATCTGCAACTCCCTACCAATGCCAAGAACCATAGGTTAGCTCAACCTTATTCGGCAAAGCCAAAGGGGTTGGCGGATGAAAAAAATTATTCAGCCACCCAGGTCAGGGCGTGACATAGGGCAAGACCAAGGGCATCTGCCTGGTCAAAGGGAAGGGACTGGGGCAGTCCCAGCATCTGGGCAAGGGTGTTCGACATTTGCTCTTTACTGGCACGACCAAAGCCCACCACCGCCTGTTTGACCCGTAGTGGAGCATATTCAAAAACAGGAATTCCGCGAATAGCTACAGCGGAGAGAGCCGCCCCTCGGGCAGATCCCATAATCTGGGCGGTCTTAAAATTTTGCACATAAATAGTTTCCTCACAGGAAACATGTCGGGGTTGCCACAAATCAACCAAATGAGCCACCAACTCATGAATTTTCCCCAAGCAGGAGACTGAGGATACCTTGGTTCCAAGCTTCAGGGTTTCCGAATGAAGGAGACGGTAGGAATTCCCCTGGCAATCGAGGATGGCCAATCCCGTGCCGCGCAGACTTGGATCAATCCCAAGAATTTTTCCCTGAAAAGGTTCTTTGCGGAGCAAGTTTTTGGGATCGATGGAGGACTTAGATTTGCTTCCCTGCCCCGCCAAGTGTTTGGCCCAAAGTTTTCTCGATGACTTGTTCACTACACAGATCAGAAAAGCATGCGCAAACCTGCCAGCACAATAAAAAACCACAGCAGCCGCTCAAACCAGTCTTGGTGAATATGCCGGACCACCAGAGGTGCCAAAAGTGCCCCCAGAGCCGCAGGAATAAATAGCCAGAAAGCGATCCCAAGAGTACTCACATCAATGATACCCAGCTCCCACATCAGGGGAAACTTCGACACATTAATCAGTAAAAATAGCCAGGCAGAAGTACCGATAAACGCGTATTTGGGCAGCTTCATCGCCAAAAGATAAAACTGGGCAATCGGACCAGCCGCATTAGCGATCATCGTTGCCACACCGCCAAGCAATCCCAGGGGTGGCCCAAGATAGGAAGGCAGTGCCCTGCCCTCCAGTTTGGATTTAAAAAACCGCAACTCACTGATAAAGCGGATCATGGTCATACCAAGAAGAATTCCTCCGATGGACACTTTGAGGATTTGGGCTCTGGATTCACCCTGAAAAAAAGCAAAGAGATACCACCCCACGATCACGCCCACGGCAAAAAAGGGGAGAAGTCTGCGGACATGGGACCACTCCACATGCTTGCGGTAGACCAGGGTGGAAACAAGATCCGCAGAAATTAACACGGGTAAAAGTAAACCTACGGATAGAGCCACACCCGCAGGACCAAAGGCATCCTCCAAAGTCAACGCATAGATGGCAACGGTGAGATTTCCTGCCCCGGGAATTCCGCCCTTACTCAAACCCATAATCAAGGCTCCCCCGAGTAAAGCAATCCAGTGTAACTGGGTTAATTCTTCCACTTTATCATTTCAGTTTTTCAGGGGAAAATGAACCGTTATCCACACGGAAGGTTTCCCAGATTTCCTTATCGTGCTCGGATGGATAAGTGGTCCCACTGGCAAAAACCTGTGCCTGAGGAGGCAGTAATTTCCGAAAATTATCCCGCCTCGATTGATCCAGTTCACTAAGCACATCATCAGCCACAAGGATGGGGATTTTTTGGAGTTGCTGATGCAGGTACGAGTACTCCGCCAGCCTGATGGCCAGAACCAGTCCCCTCTGTTGTCCTTCCGATGCATAAATTCTGGCATCCGCCTCATTGAGCAAAATGGAGAAATCATCACGATGGGGTCCATGCCGGGTATTCCCAAATTGCAAATCCCTCGTTCTTTGTTCAGTCAAAAAACTCTCCCAGTCTTCCTTAGTCGTTAGGTATTTATCAGGTTGGTATCGAATCGTGGCAGTTTCCCTATTTTCACATAGCACACCATAGATTTTTGTAAGAAGCGGAACGAGCTGAGTAAGTGCTTTTTCCCTGGCTTGTACAAGAAAAGCAGCCACAGGAGCCAACAAATTCTCATAAGCTGATAATTCACTTTTTCCGGCACCTGTTTTCAGGAGTGCGTTACGCTCCCGGAGAGCCCGGTGATATTTTTGCAGGTTGGAGAGATAACCGGGAAAAGAGGACGACAACATAAGGTCGAGCCATTTCCTTCGATCGCTGGGACTCTCACGGACCAGACGGAAGTCCCTCGACGACAAGCATACTGCAGGAAAACTGCCAAGAAAATCGCCCAGTTTCCTAACCGGTTCCCCATCCACTTCCACCATCTTTTTCCCCCTGGAACTGAATCCCAGCAAGATCTCACTTTCATCTCCTTCATCCCCCAAAAAGCGGAAAAAAAGACGGCACTCCTTTTCTCCTTCTTTGATAATTCCTTCCATGCTGCTTCTGCGAAAAGAACGCAGGCTTGAAGAAAGCCCAATCGCCTCCAGCAAATTGGTTTTGCCCTGTCCATTTTTACCAAGAAACAAAATACGGTCGGTGGAGAAAGATAAGTTCGCAGATCTGATATTACGATAATTCTCCAGGTTTATTTCCAGTAACCGCATCGAACCGAATTTAAATTGAAATCACTCCGGATTGCCCGGCATCTTTTTCCATTTCTTGATAAGCCTGAACAAATGCATCGGCCAACCCAGCCCATTCCTCCTGTCCGGTAGACCAGAATGAACTAACCCGAATCAATTGCCGCACATCCATTTCGCTTAAGCCGAATGCGGCCAGGCCTTTTCTTGCTCCTGATTTATTCAGGGAACAGGCAGCACCTGTGGAAACCTGGTATCCCAGTTTATCCATTTTTTCGACCCAGCTCAGATTGTTAAATTTTGGCATTACCAAAAGCGATGTATTCCAGAGCCTGCGTTGCCCCTGTCCCACGATTCTTAGACCGGGAAGGGCGTTGATTAACTGCTCTTCAAAATGATCACGCCACTCACCCGGCTGAACAGACCTGGCTGAACCAAGGCACTGCTGACATGCAATACGCAAGCCCTCCATGCTGGCAAAATTTTCGGTACCTGCCCTGAGATGGTTTTCCTGAGTGCCACCATGTATCAGGGGAGAAACCACCTCCTTACTGAACAGAACACCTATCCCTTTGGGTCCTCCGAACTTATGAGCACTCAAACAATATGCTGAACATTGGTGGAGATGCCTGGCCTCTAATTTCCCCACCCATTGGGTAGCATCACAAAAAAATAAGGTTCCATTCTCCGCACAGTGGAGGGATAATTCTTCCCATGGCTGCAACACCCCCGTTTCATTATTTGCCGCCATCAGGCAAACCAAGCCATAATCTCCCTTGGCAACCAGGTCCTTCACCTGATCAAGCTGTAAGTCCCCCTCTTCACTAAGTGGCATGTAATCAACCCTGTGCCGAAACCAGAATTCCGCAGTCTCCAAAACAGCAGGGTGCTCAAAAGGAGAAATCAGTATCTTTTTACTTGGATCCAAGGTTTGAAACTTGTGAAACAGAAAGGTGTTGATCGCTTCGGTCGCCCCTGAAGTAAACAGGAGAGTGCTGGGATCGGCAGAAAAATATCCAGCAACCTCCTCCCTTGCCCGTTCTATTTTTGCCCGAACCCGGGCAGACAAACGATAGGGTGCCGAAGGATTTGCCCAGTCCGAGTGCAGCGTAGCAACCATAGCTTCCTCCACCGCAGGATGCAGCGGGGTTGTGGCATTGTGATCGAAATAGCTCATGGGCAAAAAGCCCGAATCATCATCGGGCAGGAGGAAGGTTCAGAGTCTGACCAACCCGCAAACTGTTTTTACTTTTTAAAGTATTCCGGTTCGCCTGAAAAATTGCGTCTATATAGGACGAGTTTCCGTATATTTTCTGACTGATCGCATAGAGGCTGTCACCTGGTTCCACCACATAAGTTCGCGGGACAGACGTTTCCGTTTTCAGTTCCGGCACAGCAGCGGGTACGGGAACTGCCTCAACCGGATCTGCTTGTACCGGATTAGTGGTAACGGAGGAGGTACCGAGCCGGGCTTCCAAATCTGCGACCTGGCGCTTGAGATGATCATTTTCCTCTTTCAGGTTCAAACTATCGAGATAGTTACCATAAGGCTCACCAGGTAATTTACGGATAATTTCCCGCTCTGCGGTAACGATCAATTGCCTGACCATGTCCGATTCCCGGGAATTTGGCTGCAGCAAAAGAAACCTCCGGAAATGGTAGATTGCAGCAACGGGGTCCTTTCGATCATTGAGGTTTAGCAGGAGACGACCAGCTTGCAAATGAGATTTGGGAGCCTCGGTAATTCTCCGGGTCACCGACAAAAACTCATCCAATGCCTCCTCTTCCCTTCCCACCTTCAGGTAGGATCTTCCCCGTTCAAAAGCAGGATCATCCCCTTCTGAAATAACATTTCCCTTGTACTCGCAGGAACTCCCAAAGAAGCAGAGAAAAAGGACAAAGCAGGCAACGAATTCCTTCATCATTCACCAAGAAATGTCATCACCACTTGCCGGCGATGAACCGAATTTCTGTGCTCCCAGAGAAAAAGCCCCTGCCAGGTGCCTAGCGTTAACCTGCCCTCACTAAAAGGGATTTGCTCACTTGTCCGGGTAAGTGCCATTTTGATATGGGAAGGCATATCATCAGCTCCCTCATAGGTATGAACGAAATAGGGAAGATTCTCGGGCACCAAGTTCTCCATGTAGTTTTCCAAATCCTGACGGGCAGTAGGATCAGCATTTTCCATCATCACTAAGCTGCAACTGGTATGCTTTACAAAAATGCTTACCAGCCCATTTTTCATCCCAGACTCCAACAAACCGGCTCGAACCTGATCCGTAAACTCAACCGTTCCCTTCCCCTGTGTTTGGATCTGTATGTCTTTAATGAAAACTCCCATGAGATGGGATTTTATTAGGCTAATTGCCGATGGAAGGCAAGGGTTGAGGATGAGCAATTTGGGGAGGATTAAACCTGGAGTTCCGTTTCGCTGTTCATCCAATTTCTGAGCAAATCAAGGATATCATTTAGGGCCTCATCATCCGCCGACACTTCTTTAACCGGTAAAGAAAGCCAGGATTCAGCCAATCTGCGGCAATCACTGGGCAAGTCCCTCAGCCAGGCCTCCCGGACTGGAAGTCCCTCCTTCCGGGAAAATTCGAAGTAAAGTTTGAGCAGTACAAGGTTTTTACTTTCCGCATTAGGAAGGGAAAGAATGGCTCTTTTTAAAAGGGTATAGTGAGGAATAGGATCGAGCAAATGAGCACCATTATCCAGATAAAAGCGGGCTATTTTAGATGCCGCAAAAAAAGAATTGGGGTCAAAGCAAAGCTCACGATTTGAGGCAATAATTTTAAAATCTCCCACAAAAGGAAGACCATTGGATGAATTACTCAGTTTGAGCTGGCACTCCACTTCGTCCAAAAAATCAGGAAGAGCTCCAGTCTTAAGGCTTTTCTGTTCACGGAAAAGACAGAGGGAAAGTCCAATTGGCCCGAATATATATCCTCTCCGGTGCCGCTCTCCTGCCGGTTCGTAATTCAGCACGAAACCGGCAACCTCCTCAAACGAAGCCGACACTCCAATAATTTACTGGGGATTAGCAGGGGGCACAACCGCTCCACCAGAAATCAACATTTTCATTCCATCGCCAACCGATACATCGAGCTTACAAATTTCTTCCCTCGGAACCAGCAGCAAAAAACCGCTGGTTGGATTGGGAGTGGTGGGGACAAATACATAAATCATATGATCACCCACTTTTTCCTGCACATGCGAAGAGGCATCGGCCGTGATAAAACCCAGGGCGTAACAACCCTTGCGCGGATACTCAACCAGGCAGACCTCCTTAAAGACTGCACGGTTTTCCCGTCCAAAGGTTTCAACAATTTGCTTTACCGAACGATATACAGCGTTGAGAAAAGGAACTTTATCGAGCACTTTTTCCGTGGTGGAAATAAATACTTTCCCGAGCAGATATTTGGACAAATAACCAAGAAGAGTCAGGGTGATTACGCCGACAACCAAGCCAATCAAGGCGAGCAGGGTTTCGAGACCAAAAAAGGAATTCTCCTCACGCAAGCCCAGTTGTATGGCAAGCTTTAGGGCTGGCTCCTTGAAAAGATCGAGGATGAAATCCAGCACAAAAATAGTGGTCCCAAGCGGAAGAAAAACCAACAGACCTGTAAGAAATGCATTGCGGAACCTGCGGGAAAAGCTGGCTTTTTGTTCACTCATTTTTCCAAAGCTAAGTTTTTAATCGCCAAGCGCTAGCCGAAAATCTGGAAATGTATCATGTTTCTCCACCAGGCTCATTGCTTTCTTTTCCTCCTGTCGCATAATTTTCCTATCCATATCTTCCAAATCATTGAATCCTACCAGGTGGAGCCATCCATGAATAAGATATAAGGAAAGTTCTTTTTCAAAAGTGAGTCCGTGATTTTTGGATTCATTAATTGCCTGGTCCACAGAAACACAAATCTCCCCGGCAAGATCTTCCTCTGGGTCCGGAGGAAAAGTAATCACATCCGTGGGTCTGTAGTCCTGTAAGAATTGACCATGGAGACGGGAGTGATGACCTCCCTCTAAAAATGCAAGCGAAAGTGAGCCGTGAAGAGAATGATGATGCAAGGGAATAAAAGTATCAAAAAAACACCCGACCGAATTCTCAGTAAACTGAAGGTTTTTGTATTGATTCGATACTTCGATCTGCAGATTTGAGGAGGCTTTAAGATGCAGGCTCATTGGCAACAAAAGGAGTGTTTGATCCACGATCTTTTTCTTCATCGGGATACTCAATTCGGGCATGCAACATATTGAGCGTGGTTTTGAGAAAGCTTTTCTTAATCATTGCAACCTCCTGCAAGGTTAAGGGACACTCATCAAGTTGTCCGTCTTCAAGACGGTCCTGGAAAATGGAGTCAAGCAACTCCTCCACACTATGATGGGTAACTTTTGGCAAAGATCTGGCAGCAGCTTCCAGGGAATCGGCAAAGAAAATGATCGCACTTTCCTTAAACTGGGGCTTGGGTCCGTCGTAACGATAAGTACTTTCATCCGGGGCATCGCCTTCGAGTTCACCGTAGGGAAGATTGGTTTGCTGGGATTTGAGTTTAGCCTGGTGGTAAAAATATTTAACCAGGGTGGTGCCATGATGCTGGCGAATCACATCCCTCATGATTTTGGGCAATCCATGCTCCCGGGCGATCTCAACCCCTTCCTTTACATGGTTTTTAATGATCAGAGCACTCATGGCAGGGTTTTGCCGGTTGTGAGGATTGCCCCGCTCCCCCTGATTTTCGGTAAAGTAATGAGGCTGAGCCATTTTCCCAATATCATGAAATAAGGCACAGGCTCGACAGAGAATAGGATTCGCTCCGACCGCCAGGGCAGCATTTTCCGAGAGGTTAGCCACCATCAGGCTGTGATGATAGGTACCGGGAGCATCCACTTGCATTTGGCGGAGCAAGGGATGATTAAAATCAGTTAATTCAAAAAGAGTGGCATCTGTGGCCACCTTGAAAGTATGTTCAATTAGTGGCATAGCCCCGAGGACCAGGGCTCCGGTAAAAACACTAACGATGAAGGATGCCACCGCATGATTTCCGGCAATCATCCATCCACTTCCTGAGGCAAACCCAATACCCAAAGCCATAACCCCCCCAGTCAAGCCTGCCATTGCTCCAGCTTTCAAAACACTCCCCCTGAGTCGAACTTCCCGGCAGAAGAACGCACCAACCAAGGCTGAACAAAGCGAACCAACCAGCATCTCTATACCAACATTTTGCATGGTTGCATGAAAGACACAGGTATTGATGGCCGTCAAAGTAGCCATTCTCGGACCCACGGTAATCATCACTACCATGGGAGCAAAGGCGATGGGTAGAAGATATGGCAAGAGTCCAACCAATAAAGGATTTCCCCCAAAAAGTTCGGTCTCACCAAGCTCAAGGACAAGACGTGATACACCCAGGTTCACAAGAATGCTCAGAGCAACAATTGCGGAGCGGGCCCGGTCACTCCAGAACCTGGGCAGAACCAGCTGAACATAAACGATCCCGAAAAGCAAAGTTACCAGGGTAACAAAAATTCGCTTGGGAAGCAATTGACTGTCCTCCAGGGCAAAATCGAGAAACTTCTCATATTTTTCCAAGTCGAAAGCAGTCACCTTTACTCCCTTACGCAAAATCAAATCCCCTTCCGGGACCGAAATTACAATTGGGTCCATCGCGGTAATTGCCCGGTCCTGAGAGACCTTGGTTGCTTCTCGATCGATAGAGCGAAGGAAGAGACCCTTTTTCAAAATGGTGGTATATTCGCTGGCCAAATCATCGCGAAACTCTTGCACCGCCAAGGATGCATTTTCGTCCAATTGTTCGATCAGGTCTGCAAGGGATACTTTCTTCCCGGCAAGTTGGGAGGAACCTTCTTTAAGCTCCAATTCAATCTGAAGCAAATGTTCAGCAAATTCAGGATAATCCGCACTAAATTCTGCTGGAGATAAATAGGACTTTACCGGATCAACAGTGGAATCAAAAATCACAAATTTATTGGTGATGCCAACCATCCGCATGCTGATTCTTTCTGAGGCATTGGATTCAGATAAGAACTTCTGGTCATTGGAAGGGAATTTTACCACCCCGGTAAGATGGAGCTGGGCCAGAAGTTTGGAACCCTGATCAAAAAAATCCTCTGAGCCTAATTGACCAGATAACAACACCGCCCGAATTTCCCTGGGAAGCAAAGTAAGTTGATACTTCACGGAAAGCTCATCCAAAAGCGATTGCTTTGCCATTTCCACCGCATCTGCATCCATTCCCCGAATGGTCGAACATGCTTCTTTCAATCTGGATAACCCGCGGGAAAAATTTTCCTCCCCTACAAAATTTCGGGCAAATTCCCGGGGAGTACTGCTCCTGATCCATTCCTCAGCTTCTTTCTGCCGGACATCACTGACATAGCTAAAAGTACGGTCACTGTACACATTCTCAGGGGCTACTTCTCCAAGAGCCCTAAGCCCTGGTGGCTCCTGCCCAACAAAACAGATAAAAACAATGGCCAAACCAAACAGTACGGTTTGCAAAGCATGTCGCCCCCATTTTTGCCAATGGGAAGAAAATTTCTCGATATTCGGGTCGTCAGCAATCTTTTCTTCCGTGCCCCGCCTACGGCCAGATTTCCTCGCGGATCTTTTTAGCGTTCTTTTTTCCTCCTGAGACATTGAATTAATAAATGCAGATAATTCAGGGAGACTGATACGCAGAAATAATTCTGCTCACCAAGGGGTGGCGCACCACATCATTGTGATCGAACTCATGGAAGCAGAGCCCTTTCACATTGCTTAAAACTTTCTTTGCCTGAAGAAGTCCGGACTCTTTTTTCGAAGGTAAATCGATCTGGGTAAGATCGCCAGTGACAACCATTTTGCTCCCCTCTCCCAGGCGGGTTAGAAACATCATCATTTGAGAACTTGTGGCATTTTGGGCTTCATCCAATAAAGCGAAGCATCTACTCAGTGTCCGTCCTCTCATGTAAGCCAAAGGGGCAATCTCCACCACCCCTGTTTCAATCAATTTGCGGGCTTCCACCGGCCCAAGAACCTCATCCATTGCATCATACAAAGGGCGGAGATAGGGCAACAATTTTTCCTCCAGGTCACCGGGGAGAAATCCCAGTGCCTCCCCTGCTTCCACCGCCGGTCTTGCCAAAACGATTTTTTGCACACTTCCTTCCAGCAAGGCATGAAGAGCACTGATCATGGCAAGATAGGTTTTACCGGTACCGGCAGGTCCAATTCCAAAAACGAGATCGTAATTTAAAATCCGGTCCAAAAATTCGCGCTGACCAAAAGTTCTTGGCACCACGGATTTCTTTCGAATTTGCAGACAAACCGGCTTTTCGATGAGTTTTCTCATTTGGCTCGCCTGCCCGTTGACAAACATGGAAAGAAATCTCAGGAATTCTGATGCATTGATCCGAAAGCCCTGCTGATTCGCCTGCTGAAGGAGAGAGAAAAATTCAGCCCCCTGCTCAATCTTGTCGGCATCTCCTTCCAGGTGTAACTGGCTCCCACGGGCTACAGCCTTTAATCCAATTTTTTTTTCAAAAGCCAAGAGGCTCTCGGGCTTTTCACCATAGAGGCGGTGAAAATCTCTTTCCGTTTCAAATTCTAGCGTTTTGGAAGGCATTACCAAGTAGTGCGGTTAGGTTAGTGAATACTTAAAAGAGGAAAGCAAATAACTGCTTAACGCAGGAAGAAAACCAATCGTACCAAAATCATGAAATCCCTAAAATATCGTCTCCGCATCATGCTCCGCAAGCACCGAATATCTAATTCCCAAGCATCTTTCCCATTGCTAATTGAGCAAATTTAATCATCAAAGACCAATTATTTTAATTCTATTTTCATGAATGTATTATTTGTCAGCCCAGAGGTTAGCCCAATTGTCAGAACCGGCGGATTGGGAGATGTTGTCGGTAGCCTCCCCCCCGCATTGTTGAAGTCTGGTATTGATGTAAGAGTGCTATGCCCTCTACACAGGGAATGCCAAAGCTTGTCCCTTCAGCCTCTTGAAAAAGTAATCTCTATTAAGTGGGGTGATCAATTGATCGAGGGAAAATTCTTTCTTCATACAATCGGAAACCTTCACATCTATCTCTTGGATATCCCTTCCCTTTATGATCGTCCTGGTATCTACGCTGATGAAAACGGGAATTACCCAGACAATGCTCTTCGTTCGATTGCCCTCTGCCAAGCAGCTATTCAACTGGAAAAGGTGACCAACTGGACTCCGGATGTCTTTCATGCCCATGATTGGATGGCCGCTGCAGTTCCTGCTTTTGTAAACGCCTCAAAAAAAGAAAGCACCCGCAAGGCTAAGTCTATTCTCACGATTCATAACCTTGAGCATCAGGGGGTTTTCTCTTTCGAAGATTTTGAAAATTGTGGACTTCCCTCGGATTACTGGGGCATGGATGGGTTTGAACATCATGGGCAATTCAATCTCCTCAAGGGAGGCATTCAGCATGCAGACAAAATTACCACAGTCAGCCCGACCTATGCGGAGGAAATCCGCTCTCTTGAATATGGTTGCGGACTGGAGGAATCTCTAAAATTCAGGGGGGCTGATTTGTGTGGCATTCTTAATGGAATTGATGAGGTTTCGTGGGATTCTCAGAAAGATTCTTCCCTTCCCCACCCCATCAACCCAGCACGCCCCGCCAGAGGAAAAAAACTTTGTAAAACTCAACTGCTTGAAGAAATGGGGCTACCCCAATTACACGAATCCCCTTTGTTCGGGGTAGTCTCTAGATTATATTCTCAAAAAGGGCTGGATTTACTGACTGAGGTCATGCCTGATCTGATGAAATCCAGCAACAGTACTTTTGTTATTTTGGGAAGTGGATCGGAGGAGGAGGAGCAAAATTTCCAGCATTTGGCTTGGCAATACCCCCAACGCATAGCCGCCTACATTGGGTTTGATGATGGGCTGGCCAGAAGAATTTTTGCGGGAAGTGATTTCTTCATCATGCCCAGCAGGTTTGAACCCTGCGGACTCGCACAACA
Source organism: Opitutales bacterium (assembly GCA_038136415.1). Classification (GTDB taxonomy): domain Bacteria; phylum Verrucomicrobiota; class Verrucomicrobiia; order Opitutales; family Seribacteraceae; genus Chordibacter. Next base: position 2,376 of record JAYPZT010000015.1, on the reverse strand, counting down.
ATATGCGATGCGCTACGGATCCATTCCCATTGCCAGAAAAACCGGCGGTCTTGCAGATACTATCTCCGCAGTTGGACCCAAGAATTCTCAGGCCAATGGATTCCTCTTTGATGATGCATCACCCACAGCTCTCAAGCATACTATTTTGCAAGCAGAAGCTCTGTATAACAAACCAAGATCTTTTCAGAAAATCAGAAGAAATGCTTTGGATAAAGCATGCTCCTGGGAGAATGCCGCCAAGGACTACATCCAAGTATATCAATGGGTCCTGAATTAAACATTTGTACCTTGTATTAATTCACAGGGACCACCTCGATGTGCGCAACTTTTGCACACAAAAAGAGATTTCCCCTTGCCCCTCCCAAAATTGTAGCTCTCACTTGAAGGGTTGAATTTAGGATTGGCATAAATGATATCTAACGGACCCTCACGCACATTTACCAGAGATGCCGTAGAGGCATGGCTGGTTAGGCTTTCCACCTGTGATTGGGAAAAGCACATTCCAGAATCTCAGCTTAAACTTGCCAGGAACTATTACCGGGACGGTTATCTCAGCACCCTTGACCTGCAGGAAAATCAGGCCATCGTAACCAAAAAAATCAACCGGGAAGAAACTTACTCGGTGGTGGAATGGAGCCGAAACAACGCTCCAGAAATCCGCACATCTATGGACGATGAGCAGTTAGGGGTGGTTCTTGCCACCGCTGGCCTCTATGAAATCGAGGAACTGATTGCTGAAATTCAGGAGGATGACCCCCTTCTTGGCGAAAACATTTCTTTGCCTGACGAAACCGAGCAGGAGGAAGACGATGAAGCTGACAAAAAGGAGGATACAGATTCCACTGATGACTCTACTCAAAAAATCCCCCTTGTTATTTCCCTCGAGGTATCCAATCAGCAAGGACTGAGGGCCATACCATCCTGGAAGCTAAGTTCCGACAGAAAAGTATCTGTTTACGGCGATCATGATTCTTTTGACTCTGAGCAAACCGACAGACCAGCTTTGATGCGCTTCGTTGCTGAGGCTGGCAAACAAGGTTTCACTTTTAATAAAAAATCCGGCGAGTTCAGGATGCAGGACTGGTCCACAGTTGCCAAATTTACCCAGGATGTTTTGCGAGTATGGGAGAACTCTTTTCTTTTGGAATTTTCGGAAAGTGCAAAGCTTCTGAAGAAAGGTCTTAATACTTTGAATTGGGAAATTGAAGCCAGAAGCTTGGATGGGTCAGATATGTTGTTGCGGGAGAACTTTCATCTGGGCAAGAGACGGCTTAGTCCTCAGTTGGTAAAAAAAGTAACCAGTGCCCGGCTTGGCAGCACTTTTATCCGAGGACACGGCTTGGTCCGATTGGATCAGGACCAGGTGGAGGACTTTACCTGGTGGCAAAGAAACCGCGGCGATGCCAAGCGGGCTCACTGGCCCAGGTATATGCTTTTTTCTCTTTTTGCCCGTAAATACCTAAGAACCCGGGCAGATGGACAACTGGCCCATTGGAAGGAATCGATCGAGAAACTCGATACCAATGGAGTGGGCAAAAAGTTTTCCTTTCTTCGCCCCTATCAAAAAGATGGGGTTGCACAACTGCATGCCCTTCATCAACTGGGCTGCCACCCCTTGCTCGCAGATGAAATGGGGCTGGGCAAAACCATGCAGACCCTTGCTTTGGTCGCTTCATCAGGGGAAGCCGATATTCCAGATTTAGTTATCTGCCCGGCTTCTGTGGTTCCAGTCTGGCAAAAAGAGGCAAAAAAACATTTCCCTAAATTAAAAGTAAAAATTCTCTCCAAAGGGAATACTTTTGAGGATGATACAGAGCCTTGCCTTTGGGTGGCCAGTTACACCCAGCTACGTCGTCATCGACAACTCTTGGACAAGCAAGATTTCCGTTACGCAATCCTGGATGAGGCTCAATTGATCAAAAACCCAAAAGCCAAGGTCACTCAGGCCTGTCTTTCCATTGAAGCCACTCATCGATTGGCTCTTTCCGGTACACCTATCGAGAATTCTGCTTTGGATTTGTGGACGATTTTTAGGTATCTCATGCCCGGTCTGCTTGGCCCACGCAAGGAACTGGAAAATAATTTACTGGAAGATTCTGCTAAAACTCTTCTTTTGCTCAGGAGGCAGGTCACCCCGTTTGTCCTCAGAAGGATGAAAAATGAAGTGGCTGCCGAATTACCACCCAAGCTGGAAACAGAACTCCCCTGCCCGCTCAATGAGGAACAGCGTAAAATTTACCGGGAACTAGCCGAAGGGGGGATCAAACAACACGGGAATGATCTCAAAGATGCCATCCGGCAATCATCCATGCATGTATTCTCTCTGCTCACCCGTTTAAGGCAGGCATGTTGTGATCTTTCCTTGCTCCCTGGGCG
>JAYPZT010000014.1:0-16195 GCA_038136415.1 Opitutales bacterium | reverse complement strand
TTTCCCGGATCTCCTGGTCCAAAGAAACTGGACCCGCCGCCCCGGCACCGGAAACGGCTTGGTAGGTTGAAGCGACAAATCTCTTCAATCCAAACCTCCGATGGAGCGGATAGAGTGCCATCAGAGCTACTGCACTCGAGCAATTGGGGTTGGCAATGATTCCAGAATGACTTTCCAATGCATCCGCGTTTATCTCTGGTACAACCAAAGGAACATCAGGATCCATTCTGAATGAGGAGCTATTATCAATTACCACGCATCCTCTTTTTACAGCCTCGTGTGCGAATTTCACCGAGTTGTCGCCGCCCGCACTAAAGATTGCAAAATCCAGTCCATCAAAGGACTCAGGGGTCGTTTCTAAAACCTCATTGCTAGTGCCAAAGGCCTTCATTTCCTTGCCAGCAGATCTTGAGGATGCGAGAAGCTTTAAATCTCCAACTGGAAAATCTCTTTTTTCAAGCAAGGAGATAATTTCTTGGCCAACCGCACCTGTTGCACCTACGATTCCAATACGATACTTTTTCAAATGGATAGAGTTGAATGTTATAAATTTTGCGTGGATTATATTGAGAAGCTAAATTTGGTGCCGACAGACACCTTACTTGTGGTCTCAATTAAAAAACAGATAATGTTTCTTTATAATGCGGGTCAATGTGTCAAAGCATATGTTATCTCCACTTCGAAAATGCCCCCTTCCTGCAAAGAAAATTCTCTGGGAACCCCTTGGGGACTTCATGAAGTCTCCGAAATAATTGGCTCGAGTAGTCCGGTGGGCAGTGTATTTAAGGGGCGTGTCGATACGGGTTATTTATATATGGAACTTCCCGCTGAAGAACAGAAGAGCAACTTGATAACCACGAGAATACTTCGGCTTAAGGGGTTAGAGTACGGTAAAAACTTGGGTGGCCGTGTGGATACTTATTCCCGGTATGTTTATATTCATGGAACAAATCATGAATCCAAATTAGGAAAACCGGCGAGTTCTGGATGTATTCAGGTATCAAATAAAGATGCTGTAGAACTGGCAAGAAATGTCCCAGTCTCCACTTTCCTGATGATACTCGAAGATGAGCAAATTGACGATTAAGCCTTAAGACCGTATGTTCTTGATTTCTTCCTCAAGGAATAATTCAGGAGATTGGCTAAATTTAGCCCAAAGGGCTTGCCGAATATTTTCTCGATGACTTTGACGGAGAAGGCCGGATTCTATGGTCGGTCTTCGGTCTGTTTCTTTCTCTTTGGGGGAGATTGATTGGTTGAGATATGAGTCAATGCATATTTTCCGAGAAATATCCTTAGATAAATTATTTAAAAGTTTGTAAAATAAGTCAGGTTCAGAACTTGGTGCATTTATCTCAATAATGTGAGCTTCATGTCCTTTGCGTTGCGATAAAAGTTTTTTGAGATTCTCGAGCGAGGAATGCTCTATCTGCTTGAAGACAACAAAGAGCTCGCAAAAAGCATCAAGATTTAAACGAAAAAGATGGGGAAGGGAATGACAGGACCAGCATTCAGAGAAAGAGGAAGGGAGCCTAGTTTTAACTAAATTATCCAACTCACTTGATTGGCCAATAAAAACTACTCTTAGTTTTACAGAAGGAGCCTGCCTTTTTATCTCTTCAGCAAGAAATGAAATCTGTTTGTCATCCAAGGGCAGGGTTGATGTGAGAGGAGGGGGTAGGGTGTTTTTCATAAAAGGGTGTTGAAACGATATTCCAATGTGCGGAAACTTGTCAAATGGAAGTCTCCTGATCAGTTCCTCTCAAAAGTGATCTAAAGATTTAAGATATAGTTAGTTACACTTTTGAGATCTTTGTAAACATAACCTTGGTTAAGTAGGGATAGCTCATCAAAAGTATGAGTTCCTGTATCAACTAATAAGCATCTTAAACTTGCATTTTGGGCGGTATCGAAATCAAAAGGAGAATCTCCCACATAAATACTTTTTGAGGGAGTGGATTGCAGCTTAGAGAGAGCAAGTTCCGTGAAAAGGATATTAGGTTTTTTCCATTCTGTGTCGTCTGCACCAAGCGTAAATTCTAAATACTCTGAAAACCCCAAATGGTCACAAACTCTTCTGGCATGCGGCCCATATTTGTTGGTAAGAACTGCTGTTTTATAGCCATTTTCTTTGAGTCTGTGTAGAGAATCTTTCGCGTGTGGAAGTTCTACAAGACCTTCCAGCATTACTTCTTCGAAAATTGGTCTAAGCCTAAGTACGCCTTCCTTCGCCCTGGCTGGACCAATAAGTTTTGCCATTGTCGATTCTGATGCTCCTCCTATTGCCCTTTTAACTGTCTCAAAAGATGGCTTTTCGTATCCCATTCCAACGATAACCTCAGAGAATGCCCGATAAATGGCTGCAAACTGATCGATGAGGGTTCCATCAAGGTCGAAGATGATTGATCGATATGCCATTGTTGCTAAATACTTTTATGGAATGACTAGAGGCGTGGCAAAGGACAAACAAAGAAATTTTGGTAAATGCTCTGTGTCACTTGTGAAAAACAGGGGAATTCCCTGCTTATTATTTGCAGGTTTTTGGAAGAACTCTTCGCCCCAAAAAGCAAATTTTGAAAAATGTTGCTCCTTGCTGCTTACGCTGCAGGACTGCGAATCTTGCGAAATTCATTTATCAACCGATTGTGACTGGGACTCATCCTTGGTCGTTTTTTTGTTAAGATTGAAGGATGAAATGAAAAATTCTGAAATCAAGTTAGATTTTACGAGTTTACCCCCTAAATTATCCAATCTCCTCTCTTTTTCTTGCAGGAACAAAACCTCTGATCAGCAACAGAATCAAAATCCAGGAGCTGACACTTTTAAAATTCATTCTTCTCCCCTTGTCGTTTTTCTGCAGGTTGCGGACTATTTAGGAAAATGCCTAATTTATTTTCAGAGACTGCTTCGTGGTAAAAGTTTTATGCGCCTCAGGGATTTTCTTGTATGCTGCAGGGATTGCGGGGCTTCGGCTCTCCCCATCGTCACTCTCATTTCTTACTTAACCGGCCTGACTATGGCCTTTGTGGGCAGTGTACAGTTGGAAAAATTTAATGCTACTATTTATACTGCGGATCTGGTCTGCTTGGCCATGGTAAGAGAGATGGGGCCATTGATGGTTGCCATTGTAATGGCTGGGCGAACTGGGGCATCATTTGCTGCAGAGTTGGGTAGCATGAAACTTAATGAGGAACTTGATTCCCTGAGAACACTTGGGATCCCCGCGATTGATTTTCTTGTGCTTCCTAGGGTGATTGCTTTGGTTTTGATGACTCCCATGTTAACCCTCTACGCTGATATCGTAGGAATCTTGGGCGGATTAACGGTTGGTACACAAATCATGGGCTTTTCCTCCTTACATTATTTTGAGCAAACACAGTCTGCTTTACTTTCTATGTGGGAAATCTCTTCGGGTCTTTGGAAAAGCCTCGCATTTGGGCTTATCGTGGGTTTTGTTGGTTGCTATAAGGGAATCTATACAGGTTCTAGCTCATCCTCATTAGGACGGGCCGTTACCTCCGCGGTTGTAGTTTCTATTACTTTAATCGTAATTACTGATGCTCTTTTCGAGATCGCATACAGTTACTTTGGTTTAAGGTGAGTATTATTTCTTCAGAGGATAGTGAAATTCTCAAGGTTTCTGAACTTGAGCTGAGTTATGGGCAGCATGTTGTCCTAAGAGATTTAAACTTCTCGGTGAAGAAGGGTGAATGTTTGGCTATTATGGGGAGTAGTGGATGTGGGAAAAGCACCTTGTTAAAATCTATGATCGGTCTTTTAAGACCTCATTCTGGTGAAATTTTAATTGGAGAGATGCCGCTATGGGGCAGGGGGCAGGAATTAAACACTGCAGTTGCCAGAAGTTTTGGGGTTTTATTTCAGGGTTCTGCTCTTTGGAGCTCAATGACTTTGCTGGAAAATGTTTTACTCCCACTTGAAACATTTTCCAAGCTTTCCAGTAGGGAAAGAAGGGACTTGGCCTATTATAAATTAAGCCTTGTTGGTTTGAGTGGCTCGGAATCCCTTTATCCTTCTCAACTAAGCGGCGGAATGAAAAAAAGAGCTGGAATTGCAAGAGCTCTTGCCCTGGATCCCCAAATCCTCTTTTTCGATGAACCCTCTGCAGGTCTAGATCCTGTAAACTGCCAGATTCTTGATGAACTTATTATTGATTTGAAGAACAACCTTGGTCTTACATTCGTGATTGTTTCTCATGATCTTCAAAGTATTTTTTCCATATCGGATCATGCGGTTTTTTTAAGTGCTTCTTCCAAAACTATGATGGAGCAGAGAAAAACTGCCGATTTGTTGTCTCAGGATGTAGATCCGGAATTATCCGCTTTTCTTAAATCATACCGCTCCATGGGAGTAAGCGGGTGATTCTATTTTCGATATCTAATCTTGCCAATTGGAAGGGCTGCTATTTCATAATCCTAGAATGAAAAATCTGGCGAATAGTGCACTTGTTGGTGTTTTCACGATTGGTGGATTAACGATTTTGCTTGGATTTATAATTTTCAGCGGCGGGTTCTCGAAGTGGCGCAACGACAATGAAAAATTTGTTCTCGTATTTAACGAAAATGTATTCGGATTACATGAGGGCGGTAAGGTTACTTTTAATGGGGTAAAAATTGGTAGGGTTGAACGATTTTTTCTCGGTGAAGCTTACGAATCAAGCCCAGTACCTGTGCTTATTGAGATAAATCGTGATCTCGTCAAAAGGCATATGATTTTATCGGGAAGTGAAGTTTTTAACGAAAATGGCACTTTCAAAGAAGAGGTTATTCCGCGCCTGGTTGGGCAATTGGTTCAGGAAAGCTTTGTCACGGGAATTTTGTATGTGAATCTAAATGTTGAACGTGCGGAAAATATTACTGATCACAATTTATCTACGGTTCATGGTCATCGATTACTAAATAGCAAGGGATCCATTTTTGCTGAACTCAGTGAATCGATAAATTTAGAGAAGCTTAGTAAACAGGTAAGTCAGTTGATCGAAGTTGCGACGGTGCAGTTGAATGACTTGAACTCCAGTGAACTTTCAACCAGCATGATCGGTCTTAGTGCAAGTATTCAAGACGCCCTTGGGAAAGTTTTGGAGAATTACCTGGAGCTTGGACCGAGCCTTACTTCAACTTCAGAAGAAGCCCAAAAAACCCTCGCCAAGATATCTTCCCTAAGCACAAATCTTAACGACATGATGCTTCCTGAGTCTGATGTCAGGTACGGGATGGTTTCTGCCTTGAGAGATATTAGCTCTATGTCCAAATCCTTGAAGAATCTTGCAGATTTACTTGAAAGAAATCCCCAAGCGTTTCTTCAGGGAAAATTACCTCCGGTAAAAAATGAATAAAACAAACCATTGGTTATTATTTTTCGGCTCTGTATGGGCTTTCTTTTTAGGTTCATGTATCCTTCCTGAGTCCAATCACATTGAACCAGATTTTTATCTATTGCATTTGCCACGGCATGATACGAATCAATCAATACAAAAGGGATCTTCGAGTCTGTCTTTTTACATCAGGGAAATTGAACTGCCACAGTACTTAAAAAGTAATCGTTTGACCCAGAAGTCATCCATGGAAGTTGTTAAATTTAGGGATTACAAACGCTGGGGGGAACCATTAGCTGATGGAATATCAAGAGTCTTGGGGGGGAGTTTATCTCACCGATTGGGAACTTTGGAGTACTCTTCTTTTCCCAATCGTCGAAGAAATAACTGTCAGTTTGAGATTTCCGTATCTGTTCTTGCATTTGAGAAGACATTTTCCGATCAAGCCTTATTGGAAGCTAATATTGAGGTTAAGCCAAAAGATGGTCTGATAAAAAGGGAATATTTCAAATCCCAGGTTTTGATTGAGGACACGGAAGTCGTATCGGAGGTAAGAGCTTTGAGTATGTGTCTAGACCAACTGTCAGGCAGGCTTTGTGATATCATAAACTCCTCCACCCCATAAAATTGAAATTCTAGTGGTTAAAGAATTCACATGATTGGTGAAATATTTCTTAGCTTTGTAGTTCTTGTTGGAATTTTATTGATGTGGAAATACAAGAAATTTGTTCAGAACAGAGACCGACATGCCCTAGTGAAAGAAGTGGAATTGGATTTTGAAGAGGAACTTCTCGATAATGAAGACTCCGGGCAGGAGGAGCTTCTTGAATGGCTTGAGGACGAGCAAGTTGCCGACACTATCATTCAAATGAAATCTAAAAAATAACAACATTATGAAAGCACTTATTTCGTTTAAATTATTAACTTACTCGTCGCTTTTCATTGGTTGTTTCTGTTTTGCTGGAACTGAGGACTGGAGCAATTGGCGTGGACCAAATTACAACGGGTCCACCAGTGATTCATTTAGCTATCCTGAAAATTTTAGCATAAATGATGGGCTGAAATGGTCCTTTGATCTTCCTGGAGCTTCTGCATCCACGCCTGTGGTTAATGATGATTTAGTTTTCCTTTCCACAGTTTCAACCAAGTCTTCTAGTGAGGATGGGGAATTGCTAGCTATTTGCCTGAACCGTAAAAGCGGCAAGTTAATCTGGGAAAAAAATGTTGGAAGTGGATATAAGCCGGGAAATGGGGATGGGTTAACTCATAAACTTGACTCCAAATCAAATTATGCAAGCCCTTCTCCTGTTGCCTATGAAGGTGGAGCGGTTTTCTTTTTTGGCAACGGCGACCTCATCAATATAAATAGAGAAGGAGAAATTGTATGGAGTAAAAACATACAAAAAGAATTTGGTGATTTTTGCTTCCAGTGGACTTTCGCCGCCACTCCCACAGTCATAGGCTCCCGTGTTTATCTACCTGTTTTACAGCGGGATGAACCTGTGCATGGTCGAGGCAAAGCAAATGCAAAATCCTTTATACATTGTTTTAATCTCAGGGACGGATCCACACTTTGGTCTTACGAAAGAAAGACTGCTGCCAAAATGGAATCGAGGGAATCTTTCACCACTTTAATTCCTTACCAAGGTGATTTGCTTCTTGCTGGAGGCGATTTTCTTTCCTCCCATGACCCTGAAAGTGGTCATGAAAATTGGAGATGGGGCACCTGGAATCAAGGTCATAAGCAAGCATGGTGGCGTTTGGTCCCGTCTCCGGTTCCAGGCAAATTTAAAGCACTTGTTTGTGCACCCAAGGGAGCACCTGTTTATGCAGTGAAGATCCCAGAAAACGAAACCAAAGTTTCAAGTTTGATCTGGGATTCATCTGGCGAAAAGCAGGTCACTTCTGATGTGCCAACACCGCTTTATTATCGCGAAAGATTCTATGTGTTAAGCGATCTAAAGAAAAACCTTTCCTGTTTGGACGAAGATACTGGTGAGATAGTTTGGAACTTGTCATTGCCTGGTAAATACAAATGGCGCAGTTCGCCAACTGGCGGAGACGGCAAGATTTATTTAATGAATCATAATGCCATGGTTCTTGTGGTCGATGCAGATAAAGGTCGCATAATCCATCAAACGAAGATGGGAGGAACTTATGATGACCTAACCCGTTCTTCTATTGTTCTGAATCGTGGTTCTTTGCTTATTAAGACGAACGAAAAATTGTATTGCATACATTAAGAGATACCTGCAATGTGAATAACTTATTTCCCATCCACCACACCCGCGCCGGGCGGTTCCCGCCAATCTACCGCCCGGCGCTTTTTTGTGTTCTTGTTTCTACATTTTAAGCTTTCATGCATGATTTTTTGGTAATGAGGAACTCGTTTTGGCTTTTCCTTTTTTTGGGGTCCTTGTCGACAGTCTTGCTTGGACAAATTGATATCAGTGAGAGATTAAAGCTCTTGCGGGAGAAATCTAAAAGTCACCAATCTTATATTGATTCTATTCTTGGTGGTAGTTCGTTAAGCAAAGCCGCCACCAAAGTTGAAACTGAAAAGCCATCATCCAATTTAAGCGGAAATTCTTATGAAATTGATTCACCCGTTCAAAATGATGCCGAGCTGCCAAAGGTAACATTACCGGATCCGGTATTCAGCGAAATTGATCGGTCATTTGATGAGAGTGTCAATGAAGTTCCTTTTAACCCACCTGCACCTGATTCAAGCTTCGCAAAACAAATTGAGGTAGAGCTTGATTATCAAGATGAAGATTTGGTCAATAAGGAGTACGAAAACCTGTACAAATCTTCCGTTCCTGAACGAAGGTTAGGTTACTACTTTGGGCCATTCCTTGGTTTTGCATTTCCCGATGATATTGCCAATTATCAGTCGAATAACGGGATGCTGGTTGGGTTACGTTTAGGCCGTGATTTTGGGAGTTTAAGAGTTGAAGGGGAATACTCTTTCTTATCTCACGAGATTGAGGCAAAAGGAGACTCAAATTTGCACAATTTTTTCTCTAGATTAATTTTGGAAAATGAATTGGGAGACCGGGCTGACTTGCGTGCTGGTATTGGCTTGGGGCTAAGTTCTGTTTCCACTTCAATGGGCGATCATTTCGGGTTTGCCTACGATTTTCTTCTTGGGTGGTCCTATCGGGTGTCTGATAATTGGAGCATATGCTTGGATTACCGGTATTTCTTAACTGCCGCATCCGAGGATATTGGCAGAGCTCAGGGGCATATTCTGGAACTTGCCACTAATTTTGATATCTAATGAATGATTCTGCCCATGGCCCGGGGAAGGGGAGATTCATAGTGTAGTTTTTTTAAATCCCCATTTTTTAGTTTTATTTCCAAGTAGATCTCGCTGGCATGCAAGCAAAGTCGGTCAAGTTTGTATTGTTTTTCTATTTTTCTATTGGCAGAGAAATCTCCGTAGGTTTTATCTCCGATGATGGGTATTTTTCTTTTGGCGCATTGCACTCTTAATTGATGAGTGCGACCGGTTTTTGGGGTTAACTCTATAAGTGAAAGATTTGGGCTAGATCCACTTGATTTTAAGGTTTTCATCTCTGCGATAGCTTGATGACCCGAGTTCGACCACCTTACCCGAAGTCTTCCGTTCTTTTTTGTTTCAATTAACCTATCTGCCCAACGCCCGTCATACTTACTGCTGTAAGAATGAACCACGGCTAGGTACTTTTTTTTGACTTTAGTATGAGCAAAGAGAGATTTCACTGTCCTCGCGGTTTCTTCCCTCAAGGCAATCAATATGATGCCTGATGTGTGCGAGTCTAGCCTATGAACCAGATATGCTTTTCTCGGATCTCCTTCAGGATTATTCCAGTAATAAGCCTCTTGCTCGAAATCATACTTTGCATTAAGCAATGCTTTTTGCCCCTTTTTGATAGGCGTTGAACCATTGGGGTGCGTAAGAGTGCCAATCCCCTTTTCAATTGCAAGAAGCTCTAGTTCTTCATCCACTCCGATGACTGAGCAGTTTTGAGCAAGGGGGATCCCTATGTTTAAATGTTTTTTCAATGGTATTCAAAAGTGATAGTCACTTCATCGGAATGACCAAAGGAGTTAATCATTTCCTCATTCCATTCGCCGAAGGGTGAACGGGATGCAATCGATTGCCTACACAATTCAGAGCCCATATTTTCCTTTTTATCATATAACTGAGATAGATTTTGGATGGAACCGTCTGAGCTAAGAGAAAATCTGTACACTACTTTTCGGGGAAGTTGGTCATATTGAATATACGAGCGTGCCCCTTGTATAAGCAGGTGCCATTGTTTTTCCACTGCTAAAAGCATTTTTTTTACATAGACTCCATGAGCACTCATTCTGCATTCAATTGCGATTTTACCTATCCTTGGCGCACTGGAGAAATTTTCAAGAATGGGACCACTGGTAATGGCAGGGGAGAGCCTGGGTCTCGTTTTTCTTTGCGTATTGCTTTTCTCGTCAACCGACCGTATTGGAGGATTTTTGTTCGTTAGAGAAATGATTTTACTGGGTCGAGGAACAGAATCTAAAGGTTGGGATAAATTTATTCCCTGCCCAGTCAGGGGTGAAGATTTCATAAGTGGATCAAGTTGGAGAGATTTTATGCTATTACCAAATTCGTTAGAAAGACTGGAGATATCTTCTTTCTTTTGAAAGTTCTGCTCCATAGAATTTTGATTGTTTTTTATTTGGACTACTTTCAGGTTGGTGGAGGTGCCCCTGGACTCAGGTAAAAGATTATCTTTACTATCTTTGCCTGCCTTCTCTTGGCTAGCCTGCTGGTTTCTGTCCGAGAAAAGATTGGTCTTATCTGGTAAATCTTCAGGTTTTAAAGGATTGGATTCCGCGTATTTTGGACTCTTTTGATTAACTGTTTCCCAAGTAATCTTGTGTTTCTCTTGATAGATACTTTTTGCGTCCTCCAGAAAATTGAGCTTTAGGTGATTTAGCGCCAGCCAACAAACGAAAAGAGTGATAATCCCAGAGCCAATGAAGCCCCAATAGGTACCACTTTTAGGCTGGGTATAATATTCGTGATTTGGTTCCATCGAGATTAACTGGCAGTTCTCTAATTTCGAATCAATATACAGCAAGTGTTCGTAGAATATGCTGAGCAATTTCGCTAGCTCCATTGTTTTCTCGAGGAGGAAGAACAGATTTTCTGAAATCCATGCCCTTGAGCCAGGACAGATCATTTAATTGATTTTCTTCAATTTCCTGGTGAATCAATTCTTTCTCCGCAAAGTCTCGTAACACAGAAGATTCGCGAAATTTTTTTCTGTAAACCCCAAAGAATGGCTTTTGCATGCCCCATGCTTCCGCAATCGTACCATATCCAGCTTTTCCTATTACAGCAGTTGCAGCATGCACTAGTTCTGGGAATGGAATCTTTGCATTCATTGGTAAATAAACGAGATTCCTAAATCTGCGTATGGATGGGCGATTTTCAGGTATTACGAGATTTATTTTGGAATCCAGTAAAGAGTCTTCTTTGAAAGACTGCACAATTCCCCCAGTTGTAAGAAGGAAAAAATCCTCATCTGGTAAAAACCCAAGTTGATCTTTGGTAAATGCTGGGGTTTGGATAGGAGGACGAAATACAGGGCAAACTTGTATTGCTGAATCAGAAAATTCACAAAAAGGAGTACATTGGATTCTTAGATCAGCAAGTTTATATGATTGTTCTAGTCTTTGAATAACCTCGATAAAATAGGGATTTTCATGGGTTAACTTTTGGTAAATCCAAGACCAAGTGAAATTTTCGACTAGTACAGTTGGCACTCCGAGCTTTTTGCCAACTTTTAGACCCAGGGTGGATATATCTGATAGTACTAGATTAACTCCATGTTGATAAAGTTGATCTACAATATTATTTACACATGATTCTTCATTCTCGAAAAAAGATTTTAGCTTAGTGATTGTCTTTTTTAGATCATGCTCAAAAGGTGATTTTTGGATTAACCCAACATCTGTGGTTTCTGTAAAACAGACATAATTTGTTTTTGCCGGAAAATTATTTTTCCAAAACCAGTGAGGTGTTTTTCCAAATAATAAGATTTGGGTGACGGTAGTATTTTGCAGAATTGCATTTAGTACAGCACTTATTCTGCTGGCATGACCGAACCCATGTGGAGTTACAAATACAGCAACAATGAGTCCATTTTCGCGACTCATGAACTACTTGACAAAAAGAATTTCCAGGTAAGATAACAGCTGTTCTGACGGGATTAGAGAATTGCCTTTTTTCTCCACTAATTTTCGGCAGTTTCCTGTTTGGTGCATTTTGTTAAAGGAAATAATCTCAAGTTTGTCGCTGTGCTGCTCAATGCTCGGGGTAAATGACAAGGGGATGCCGTAAGGTCCAAAAGAGCAAATCCAGGACCGAGTTCCTTTGTCAATGACGTCTGATGTGCAAAGGGACGGATTTATTCTCAAGATGCCTGGCGGTAGATTACTTGAAACTCTCAATTTTACAATTTCTGGTAACTGCTTGATGAAGTCGTTAGGAGTATGCATTTTACCGGATTGGTAATATTTGAAAAAAGGAAGCGGGTTTATTCCAACCAAATTGAAGCCATTATAGTTTCCGTGTTTGTTAGGAGTTTTAAAGCTTTTACGATTATACCAAGTATCAAATTCCTGACTTAGCCGAAACCCAATCTCAAAATGTAAATGTGCTCTCGATTGTGGAATTCTGAACGAAGATGAATTTCCCATTTTTCCAAGCACCTCAGCAACATCAACTTTACTGCCAACTCTCAAGTCATCCCTTAAATTATCTAAGTGAGCATAGAGTGAATAAAGCGATGGACTATGATCTGGGTGCTCGAGAACTAAATATTTACCATAGCTACTTTCGCTGCTTTTGTGGTTAATGTATGCCACGGTTCCAGCCATTGCGGAGAAAATACTGTCTGAGGGATTCCCGTTTTTTTCCCTTTTGATTGGATATAGATCAATTCCTTCATGAAACTTATATCCATTATTTCGTACACATCCAAATGCCCCAGAAGAAAAATCCTTGTCGGGGCCCGTTTTTTGTAGAAATGCATGAAACCCCTGACCTGATACAAAGGCAGGATTTGGGGTCGGCCAACTAAGTTTAAACTGTGCCAGTCCAGCACACTTTGGAGCAATGCAAAAAGAGATTCCTTTAAGTACGATAAATAATTGTACCAATTTCAGATTCAATTTCTTAAATCTTCCAATTCGGCTTTCAAGTGTATGAGAGACTCGCGAAACTTGTTGTAAATCTCCATTACCTGCTCTTCGGGGATTTTTTGCATAAATAAGAAGGGTATATAACCATTGGTGATAGTCTTTTCAATGGGGTGAAAGGCAATTGCCTGACCATTAACAACCAAGCTAAGTCGCCTCCCTAGGTTTCGGGCTGTTTCCTTTTGCAGAGTAATTGAGGCTCTTCGGTCGGTGGATAACCATAGGGCAAAAATTCTGCCGTTTTCATCTTCACTGAATACATCGGCAAAAGTACCAAGTTGCACGCCAGTGAAATCATATTCATCCAGTACTGGTATTGGTGCAGCACCTTCCATGAAAACTCTAGGACGAACTGTTATTTTGGAGGGGTCAGATTTTCTACTTTTGCAGCTGGGAAAATGGGCTAATAGGGAAAGGGCAAAGAAACATAATATGATTGATCGTAAGGGCGGAATTTTTGCCAAGTTTACGAATGTTTGAAATATTGCCATTGTAAAAATCTTATAAGATAAAATATCTATAACCCAAGATAAATCATTTTAGCACATGGAAACTTACTCTCAAACCGGAGCACTTCTGCTTGATTTGCAAGATAAGCTGATTGCAAATGTTAATAATTCACAAGATTTGATCGACTCAAACTGTATCTGGCTGAATGTGTGTGACTTACTTGGTATTAATTGCGTAATCACTGAACAGGTGCCAGATAAGCTGGGCCAATCGTGTGACCCGGTACGGCAACTTGCTCAAAGAGTTCCAGTAATAGCTAAAGATACATTCTCAGCTTTCGGAAGCGAGGAGTTTTCGGAAATAGTCAGGAAAACGAACATTTCGCATTTGGTTATCACTGGTGTTGAAACTGCCATTTGTGTATATCTTACTGCACTGGAAGCTCTTTCAAAAAAGCTTAAGGTTACCGTTTTGAGTGATTGTGTTTCGGGACGAAGAAGAAACGATTCAGAAGTTGCTTTGGCCGATTTATCAAGACGTGGAGTTACGGTGCTGCCTCTGGAAACTTTTGTCTATTCATTGCTAGAATCTGCCGCACACGATCAGTTTAAGGCAGTTTCAGCATTAATTAAAAACAGGTAAAAGAACTGCTACTTATGTTTCTAAGGAATGCTTGCTACCACTAATAGTGCTTGTTTACATGGGGTTACTGCCCATTTAGTTCATGTGGAGGCTAATAGCGGTGAAACTGGGGACCCCCGGGTGGTTCTTGTTGGATTACCTGATGCTGCCGTAAAAGAAGCAATTGATCGAGTGCGCTCCAGTTTGGTAAACAGTGGCTATTCTTTGCCCCGAACCAGAGTTACTATTAATTTGGCACCTAGTGATTTACGCAAAGAGGGTGCTTCATATGATCTTCCTATCGCCATAAGTCTTCTAGGTGCGATTTCGAAAGATGCTCATCATTCCATGTCCAAGTATCTTATCGCTGGTGAACTTTCACTATCCGGGGAAGTTCGACCTATTAAAGGGGCGATTGCCATGGCTTTACTAGCTAAGAAATTAGGGCTTAAAGGAATTATTCTTCCTCATGCATCTGCCCAAACTGCTTCTGTTGTTGAAGGCGTTTCCGTTATTGGGGTGCACTCCCTGAGCGAGACCTACGATTTCATCATAGGAAAGAAACCCCTTGATCCAATTCAGGGTAGAGAAGAGGCATTAAATCTTCTTTCTTATTCTAAAAAACTGCCTGATTTTACTGATATAAAAGGCCAGGGCAATGTTCGCAGGGCCGTGGAAATTGCGGTAGCTGGAGGGCATAATTTCCTTATGATTGGACCACCCGGCTCTGGTAAATCTATGGTCGCTAAAAGGGTTCCTTCCATTTTGCCGCCACCTTCTCATGAAGAACTTTTGGAGATTTTAAATATTTCATCAGCTGTAGGTGAAGCGATAGAGGGAAAAGCAGATTTATATCGGCGTCCTTTCCGGGCTCCTCATCATACCACCAGTGATGTCGGGCTGATTGGAGGAGGTTCCATGCCTGGGCCGGGCGAAATATCATTAGCTCACCAAGGAGTTCTTTTTTTAGATGAGTTGCCAGAATTCAGGCGATCTGCCCTAGAGGTTCTTCGTCAACCCCTGGAAGATGGGGAGGTCACAATTTCCAGAAGTGCTGGCAAAATTACCTTGCCAGCCCAGTTTATATTAGTGGCAGCGATGAACCCTTGTCCGTGTGGCTATCTCGGATCAAGGGAGCAAAACTGCAGATGCTCCATTCCGCAGGTACATAAATACCGCAATCGAATAAGCGGACCATTGCTCGATAGAATTGATATACATGTGGAGGCATCACCTGTAAAAATTGATGACCTTCAAAATTCAGGCAAGGGAGAGTCCTCAGAGGAAATATCGAGCCGTATTTTGGATTGTCGAGATATCCAGGCTACAAGGTATAAAAATCTCAACATTAAAACCAATGCAAGAATACCTGATGCCCTGCTGGAGGAATTTTGTCATGTTAATAATTCTGATGCTCTACTTTTAAAGCAAGCAATGAAGGATTTATCGCTCTCTGCAAGAGCATATAACAGGATCCTTAAAGTGGCTAGAACTATTGCAGATTTAGCAAAATCAAAAAATTTAGAAAAGTTACATATTTTAGAAGCTATTCAGTATAGAAGTCTTGACAGGAAATTCTTTTAAAATTTTATAATAAAAATTCTCCACTAACTAAAATTCATATAAAGTCATGGACATAAATAATATAGATGATGTAAAGGAGCTCAAGGCCCTGAAAGCTAAAATTGAGCGCAAAATCAAAGCAAAAAAAGCGAAGCCTGCTAAAAAAGACAATGCTGCTTTATTTAACCTAATAAAGGATGATCATAAGCGTCATATTAGACCTGATGGGCGTAAAGTTTTCCGATCAGTAGTTGAGTACCTAGAATGCTATGTCAACGGTTTGCCTCCAATTGCTAAAGCTTCTTTTAATGCAAAGTTTGGAATTGCTTCCAAGCGGGGTAAGATTACGCCCGAAATCGTTGAATCTGTAAAACGTGATTTAGCAGAAGGTAAAACTTTAAATGATGCTGCTCAAAATAATGGGATCTCAATTGCTTCCTGTCAGAAGATTAAGAGCGGAGCAATCAATTAGTAAGAATATATTTCTTTCAAAACAAAAAGTCGTGCTCTTTCAGGGTGCGACTTTTTTATTGTATGGTTAAGAAGATTGGTGGTTCTTTTTACCTGAAAAGGAACGAAGTAATTGATTACATACTAGCGGCTTATCCAGTTTTACATTGTTCCACAAAATGGTCTGATTCATTGGTTATTATTACTTTGCTGTACGCGAATAAGTGCTGGAAAAGGATCAAGATTACTCCATACAAAATTAGTAACAGCCAAACGATATATTTATCAAAGGCAGAATTGGACCTTGCTTTGCTGGTTATTGAAAAATGATCAATTTCTCTTAAAAATCAGGTTCATCTGGAATATCCAACCTGTGCATGGTGGTTTCATCCCCTTTTGAGTCAGTGGTAATCACCTTCATAATCTTGCACTCCTTACCTTTAGCTTGAAATCTTTTGGGTTCGCCATCTGGTCCTATGATTTGAAGTAGGCCTGGTTTTTTATCAATTTCAACGCATTCAAGTAAGTCTTTTCCATTATATC
>JAYPZT010000013.1:0-16629 GCA_038136415.1 Opitutales bacterium | reverse complement strand
GGTTGTCGTCACTCTTTGGTCGACGGTATCAAGCGTGCAATGGATGTCCTAATCTCCGGCAAAGTTGCCATGGTTTGTGGCTTTGGTGATGTAGGCAAAGGCTCGGCTGACTCTCTCGCTAACGAAAAAGCGAGAGTTATGGTATCCGAAGTTGATCCAATTTGTGCCTTGCAAGCATGTATGGCTGGCTACCAAGTCACTACGGTTGAGGATGCCTTGGCTACTGCTGATATTTTTGTCACCACTACCGGTAACAAGGATATCATTACTGCCGAGCACATGAGTAAGATGAAGGATCAGGCAATCGTTTGTAACATCGGCCATTTTGATAACGAAATTCAGGTTGCTGAGCTCGAAAATATGCCAGGTGTAACCAAGGAAATCATCAAAGAGGATAGTGTTCCAGGCGGCCCTGTCAGTCGTTTCACCTTCCCTGATGGCAGAAGCATTTACCTTCTGGCAGAAGGTAGATTGATAAACTTAGGTTGTGCAACAGGTCATCCTAGCTTTGTTATGTCGAACAGCTTTACCAATCAGACTATTGCTCAAATAGATATTCGTAACAATCCTGACCGCGAAATTGGTGTTACTCGCCTAAGCAAGGAGTTGGACGAGGAAGTAGCCCGCTTACATTTGGATAAACTCGGTGCCAAGCTTACCGAGCTCTCCGTTGATCAGGCTGATTACATAGGAGTACCTGTCGAGGGGCCTTACAAACCCGAGCATTACAGGTATTAATCTCTTTAATATTGCAACTCGCGAAAAAGCCTCCAGTTCACGGAGGCTTTTTTGTTCGGTTGTGTATTTGGTTAACATTTAATAAAAACCTCAACCAATCACTTGAAGAAAAGAAAGATATGTTTTTTGACGAAACCAAAGTTTCCCTAAAAGCCGGAAAAGGTGGGGATGGCTGTATGTCCTTTCTTCGGCAAAAGTATATGCCCAAAGGTGGACCTAATGGTGGAAATGGAGGGAAAGGTGGTGAAGTTATACTGGAGGCAGACGAAAATGTCTCGGATTTAAGAACTTATCATTTCAAGAAAATTTGGAAGGCAAAAAATGGCGAACCTGGCAGGGGGAGTGATCAAAATGGGAGGGGAGGAGATTCCTGTATTTTGAAAGTCCCTCTTGGAACGGAGGTCCGCGATCTTGATAGTGGTGAAATGATCTGCGAATTAATGGAGCACGAAGAGCAGTTTCTTTTACTTGAGGGTGGAAAAGGTGGACGCGGTAATGCCACCTTCAAATCCTCGGTTAACCAAACTCCACGGCAGTTCACTGAAGGAAAGCCTGGCGACGAAGGCGAGTTTGTGTTTACTCTTAAAACCATTGCTGATGTTGGCTTGGTAGGATTTCCAAATGCGGGAAAATCCACCCTTCTGAATGTTGTTTCGAACGCTACGCCCAAAGTGGACTCTTATCCCTTCACCACTTTAGTTCCGACAGTTGGGGTGATTGATTATCCTGACGATTTTAAAACTGTGACCATGGCTGATGTTCCCGGATTAATCGAGGGAGCAGCGGAAAACCGGGGCCTGGGCCATCGATTCTTACGACATGTTGAACGGTGTCGACTCATCCTGTTTCTTTTGGATTTGGCCGGAAGTGATGGCAGGTCGCCAATTGATGATTTTCTTCATCTCCGAAAAGAGCTTGAAGATTACGACAAAAAATTGGCTGAGAAGGATTTCATCATTGTGGGAAATAAAATCGATGAGGAGGCAGGGAAAGCCAATCTACAACTCTTTCACGAGCGTTTTCCTGAGTTCAAAATCTTCCCGATATCTGCAATTCTGGAGGAGGGATTAGATGAATTAAAAAGTCATCTGCTCACTCATTTCTCCTAAATTTTAAAAATTTTCGCATTCAAACTTATTCAGAATTTAAGGCTTGTTTTGCACAAGCGTTTGTGCAAAAGAAAGTATCGATGGATGTGGAAAATAAAAATTGGAAAAATGTGAACTCACGCCTGCACCAAAGCAAAACGATGGAGAATGAGAACCCTCTCGATCGGGGGCTTTTTATTCCTTTGGTAAAAAATGAAACCAATCAGGAACGGGCAAATCGCATTTTAGCTATCATGAGCGAATCAAATGACCGGATTAACCAGGTCCTTGAAATCTTCAACAGGATGAAACGCTAGAGAGTAAAGCAGATGTCAGGAGAACATCAAAAAGCCATCAATGAAGCTGCTGTACAGATGGGCAGAAAGGGTGGAAGAAATGGGAAGGGTACTTCCAAACTTCGGGGCAATGTTTCTTACTACAGGGATATGCAACGCAAATCCGTTGCTTCCAGATTACAAAATAAGAACAGGCAAACTACTGGCAGAACAAAGAAGTAATATTACGCAGCAAGTTTATCTTTCTCTGTTCTTAAAAAAACAGGCTTTGCAGGAGTGGATTGTTCGGGGGAATAGGCATATCCGTCTAAATTAAATTCCCTGAGTTGAGCGGTATTCTCAATTTTATTCGAAATTAGATAGTTGGCCATCAGTCCCCGTGCTTTTTTGGCATAGAAACTAATAATTTTGAAATCACCTTTTTTCTCATCCTTAAATACGGGGGAGATAATATCAGCATTGAGATTATCAAGTTTTGCTGCTTTGGAATATTCTATGGAAGCCAGATTGATAACTGTTTTACTTTTGGCCGATCTTAATTCCTTCGCAATCGTTTCACAAAGGCGATTACCCCAGAACGAATAAAGGTCTTTTCCAAGAGGGTTTGCGTATATGGTTCCCATTTCCAACCGGTAGGGCTGAATCAGATCCAATGGTTTGAGCAACCCATACAACCCTGAAAGAATGCGGAGATTTTTTTGGGCAAATTGAAAATCTTTTTTGCTAAATTCATGTGCCTTCAGTCCCTCATAAACATCTCCTTTGAACGCCAGCAATGCTTGTTTAGCGTTTTGTTCTGAATGTTTTTTGGACCATGATTGAAAACGGTCGTGATTGAGTTGGGCTAGTTTCTCACTTAACCCCATCAAAGAGCGAACTTCATTGATGGATAGATTCGATAGTCCATTGATTAAATCCTGAGACAGATCCAAAAAGTCGGGCTGGGTACAAACATTAATAGATGGTTCGGTCTCAAAATCCAAAGTTTTTGCGGGGGATAAAAGAATGATCATGTTTTCCAATCTATGATCAATACCCAGTGAATCAAGATGAGAAAAATAGCTCTATTTTACTAAAATCATTGTAAAATCGTACTAATCGTGACCGATCTAGGTTGATATTGGCTCAAATTGCTTTTTCTTAAACTTCTATATCTCTAATTTTACTGCCTCGTGTATCCTGCTGTTATATTCCTTCTCCTGCTTACCAATTGGATTGTTTTCTCTGGTAAATTTGATGCCTTTCACTTGGGTCTTGGGGTGGTAAGTTGTCTCTTTGTGACTTGGATTTCTCATGACTTTCTTTTTCAGGACCGTAAGAAAAGCTGGGAGAAAAGAATGCAGGAAACTGGAGCATTTTTACAATATATTCCATGGCTCACCGTTGAAATTATCAAAGCCAATTTACATGTCTTTAAACTGGCCATGACCCGTGAAGGGTATGAGGAAATGTCTCCCCGGATTGTTACGATTAAGACGAAATTGAAAACAGATTTCGCAAAGTTTGTTTTTGCCAATTCAATCACTCTTACTCCTGGAACTATAACCATGTTAATTCGCGGAGATGTTTTTCATGTTCATACCATGAGCCAGTTTTTGGAAGACGATCTTTTGGAGGGTGCGATTGAGCAGAAAGTTGCAGAAATTTTTGAACCGGAAATCCTTCGAAAAAAGAGGAGAAAAAGATGAAGGAATGGTTTGCAATAATCATGGGAGCATCCCTGCTTGTACTTATGATTCCCATCCTATACCGGGTAATTGTTGGTCCCACTGGATTTGATCGAATTCTCGGAGTTAATGTAATCGGTACAAAGACGGCAGTAATTTTGGTAATTATAGGAACCCTTTTTGACCGGGTGGATATGTTTGTGGATTTTGCGATTGCTTATGCTTTGCTCAACTTTGTTGGGGCGATTGTTGTCTCCCGTTACTTTAACCGCACGGTTCCTCTACAGGAGATGGAGAGAAAAAAACCAAGAAGGAGGGCAAAAGCATGACGGAAGTATTGGCATCCTCGGCAGTTGCTGAGTCCGTGAATAGTCCGGGTTGGTTTCTGGTACATGCGATTGGAATTGGTATGGGAATCTTGGGACTGGTCTTTTTTCTGGGTACTGCAGTTGGGATGGTTCGCTTTCCAGACTTTTATACGAGGATGCATGCGGCAGGGAAGGGGGATACTTTATCCACCATGTTGATGCTCGGAGGATTTGGATTGGTGATGATGGAAGATTTTTCCGTGGGTAGTTGGTTGTTATTAATCAAAATTTTGGGGATTGTACTCTTTATCTTTATCACCACACCCACAAGCTCTCATGCATTGATCCGGGCTGCTTTCGAAGATGATGAGATGCCCCTTGGTGAGAAGGATTTGAAGAAGGTCCGTAAGCATAAATCATCTTCCCGTTAACTCATGGGCTTGGAACTTTTAAATACCCTGATATTGACTCTACTGGTAGTGGTGGCTGTGTTGTCTTTGTGGGTGAGAGATCTGGTTGTTTCCGCGGTGGTTTTTGGAATCTACAGCTTTTTGATGTGTTTATTATGGGCGGAAATGGGAGCGGTGGATGTTGCTTTTACCGAAGCTACCGTTGGGGCAGGTGCCAGTACTGTTGTTTTGATCGCCACGGTCTTTAACTTGAGAAGGAAATCCAAGGACTGATGAAGCGAGTTGCACTTATTTTGGTACTTTTGGTGGGTTTGCTTCTTGCCTGGGCTGCACGGGATTTCCCTACCTGGGGAGATCCGGGTTCACCGGCTTCTGCCTCGCCTGTATCTTCTCACTTTATTGCAAATACGGGTGTGGATACCGAAGTTCCCAACATGGTCACCGCTGTGCTTGCTGATTATCGTGGATTTGATACCATGCTTGAAACTGTGGTTGTTTTTATTGCCGGTCTGGCAGTTGTCTCAATTTTGCGGGGTGGACCTAACCGGAGAACCAGAGATCGAGAATTTGTGGTCGAGTCTGAACCTGACTTAATTGTCACCAATACGGTTAGATTGATCGTCCCGGTGATTCAAATTTTTGCTTTTTATGTATTGGCTCATGGTCATGTCAGTCCGGGGGGAGGGTTCCAGGGAGGGGTTGCAATGGGTGCCAGTTTTATACTGATAGCTTTGTCTTGGGACTTAAAAACTGCGCTCTCCCGATTCCCGATCGAAAGATGCTTTACCGTGGCTGCTCTAGGCATTGTCATCTATGCGGGGATTGGATTGTTTTCGATGCTGCTTGGCGGGGAGTTTCTGGACTATGCCCATCTCTCAAAAGTTTTACCTGTCAGTCCGGAAATGGCCCGTTACCATGCAATGCTTGGGGTGGAAATTGGGGTGGGCTTCACCGTTACCGCTATTGTTTTTGCTCTCTATGCGAGTCTTTCCACAGATGGTCGCATGCGAGATGGGCTTTAATCTTTCGTCTGTTTGATAAATGACTGAAGACGGTTCCATATTTTTCCAATTACTTGTCGAACGGCTAAATTATTTTATCTACATCGTACTGCTGATGATTGGCCTTTGGGCTATGATTGCGAAAAATAACCTGATCAAAAAGCTGATCGGTATGTCGATTTTTCAGACTGCAATTATTCTCTTCTATGTATCAACGGCGGTGAAAGAGGATGCTACCATCCCCATTTATTTGCCAGAGCATGATCCTCATGGCACGGAGCTTAATTCTGAATCCAACCAGTCGGGCGAGATGATTCATGCCCCTCAAGTCTTGGAGGCATCCCTTGTTTCTGGCTACACCAATCCGTTACCACATGTCCTGATGCTTACGGCCATCGTGGTGGGGGTCGCCACTTTGGGTCTCGCTCTTTCCGTATGTTTGCGGATTTACCGTGCTTATGGAACCATAGAAGAGGATGACTTGCTGTTAGAACTGGAAAAAGAAGATGCAAGGAAGGCAGGCGGTTTCAGAAAGAAGCGTCCAAGAAGAATACCTTCTCGGGGGGGTAAACCCAAAGACAAAGTCAGGAAGGGAACTGAAGAAAAATCCAAATCCGGGCAGGTTCAAAAACGCCGTCGACAGTCTGGTCCTTCCAAATCAACAAGTTCGAAATCGAATTCAAGCTCCGATAAGCAGGGCGGAGAAAAAAAGAAACCGACAAGCCGCCGGAGGAAACCATCTCCCCGTAAGCCCAGGGAGGATAATTCCTGATGAGTGATCATATCGTTTGGATTGTATTGTTCCCCCTTTTGGGAGGAGTTGCTTGTTCATTACTCGGGAATTTTTCCAAGAAAATTTGTTACCCATTAGCGGTGGGGTCAATGATCGCATCGGTGTGGTCATCTGTACATACACTCTTTCAGGCGATTGAATCTCCGCTTCATCAAGTATCATACATTCAGGGCGGATGGACCCTCGATCTTTTTCCACGGGGTGTAGGCATTGAATTTCGGGCTGATCTTCTTGGTGCTTTGATCACTCTTGTGGTTACGGGAGTTGGATTAATCGTTGTGCTTTACTCAAAGGTGCCCGTGCAGCGACAAACCCCCGGGAAAGAACCTCTCTATTACACTCTCTTTCTGCTTCAGATTACTGGACTTGCTGGAATTACACTTACAGGAGATGCATTCAATTTATATGTACTTATTGAAGTGGCTGCTCTCACAGGGTACGGGTTAATTGCACTTGGTTCAAACCGGGCAGCAGCGGCAACTTTCAACTATATCATTTTAGGTACGATCGGAGCATCTTTGTACTTGTTGGGAGTAGGGTATCTCTACCTCAAAACAGGTACCTTAAACATGGTAGGTATTCTTGAAGTCATCGAAGCAAATAATTTGCACGAGTCGCCTGCTATGCAGGTCGCCTTCGTTTTGGTGCTCCTTGGGATCCTGATCAAAATGGCCTTTTTCCCTTTTCATGCATGGTTGCCCAAAGCTTATTGTCATGCCCCCACCACCACTTCCTGCTTATTAGCTCCCTTGGTCACCAAGGTCATGATTTATGTGATGATTCGGATGATTCTCTCCGTGTTTGGGGTGGAATTTAGTTTCGAGTCAACCTGGTGGGCAGAAGTTATGCCCTGGTTGGTGGTAGTGGCAATCATTTGTGCTGCAGTTATGGCTCTGGCACAGCGGGAAATCAAAAGCATGCTTACTTACCTTATTGTTGCAGAAGTGGGATACATGGTCGGAGGCGTGTGGATTTACAATTATTATGGGCTTGTTGGCTCTATTTTTCATGTGATCAGTGATGCTTGTATGACTCTTTGCCTGTTCCTGGGAGCGGGTATTATCCTCGAAAAATGCAGAACCACTCATTTTGATGGTTTGCGGGGATTGTTTGCGAAGATGCCCCTCACTATGATTGGATTTTTTATCGGTGGATTTTCCATCATTGGACTTCCTCCAACCTGTGGATTTTTTAGTAAATGGTATCTTATAACCGGGGGGATGGT
Organism: Opitutales bacterium; assembly: GCA_038136415.1. Classification (GTDB taxonomy): domain Bacteria; phylum Verrucomicrobiota; class Verrucomicrobiia; order Opitutales; family Seribacteraceae; genus Chordibacter. Next base: position 9,103 of record JAYPZT010000013.1, on the reverse strand, counting down.
TTCGGAAAGATGGGAGTACATGGTTACTCTTATGTTCTCCACCATGGTGATGGTGATACTTTTCTTCCGGCTGATCGAGCGCATCCATCTTGCGGTGGATGAAAGTGGAAAAAATTTAGGGAAAGGTCATGGAGATTTGGGTCTGACCGATGAGCAGACCAGATTTGATGAAGCTCCCTTAAGCATGCTTATTCCTCTGCTTATTGCCGCATCCATTGTCATAATTGTCGGAGTCTACAACCAGGAAGTGGTGGATCTGATTGAGCTATTTCTTGAGGACCACAATTTACCAACCGGAGTTACTTACAAATGAGTGAACCTGTAATCATCGAAGATATTCGTCCACTGGTTGCTTTGTTGGCTCCCTGGGCAGGTTTACTGGGGATCATTTGGGCTGGGGAAAAGCGGCCAAACCTTCGTGAAATGTTTACTTTTATCGCTGCCTCAGTGCAGGCAGCGGTTGTGGTCTCACTCGTGCCTGTAGTACTCAGTGGAGCTATTATTGAATTTCATATTTGGCAGATCTTTTCCTATGTTCCCATGCTTTTGCGAGTGGATGGTCCGGGGCTTCTGTTTGCCTGCGTTGCTTCTATCCTATGGATTGCAACCACTCTCTATGCGGTTGGATATATGAGGGGTTTACACGAGCATGCACAGACCCGTTTTTATGCTTTCTTTGCTCTTTCGCTATCCGCAACGATGGGAGTCGCTTTCTCCGCCAATTTGCTGACGATTTACTTCTTTTATGAAATGCTCTCGGTGTCTACCTTCCCGTTGGTTACGCACATGCAGGATAAAGAAGCCCGTACGGGGGGGCGTACTTATTTGGGATACCTCCTCTTTACTTCTCTATGCTTACTTCTTCCTGCATTGAGTTGGTGCTATGTCTGGCTTGATGGAGGACATCTTACCATGGATTTTATCGAGGATGTGGGAAAAGTGGGTCATTTCAGTGAAACTACTCAGATCGTTTTACTCTTTTTATTCACCTTCGGTTTTGCCAAAGCTGGCTTAATGCCCGCACACTCTTGGCTGCCAGGAGCAATGGTTGCCCCAACCCCTGTCTCAGCACTTTTGCATGCAGTGGCGGTGGTGAAAGTGGGGGTGTTTTGCGTTTATCGGGTGTATGCGGATGTATTCGGCTCCGATGTGCTGGCAAATATGGGCGGGGAGGAGTGGACTATGGTGGTAGCCTCTGCTACGATCCTTATATCCTCCCTCATCGCACTTTCTCAGGATAATCTGAAGCGACGGTTGGCGTTTTCCACCATTGGTCAGCTTGGTTATGTGGTACTTGGTGCCGCCATTGCAACTGACCGGGGGCAGGGGGGTGCCGTTCTTCACATTGCCATGCATGCCTGTGGTAAAATCACTTTGTTCTTTTGTGCCGGAGCTATCTTTGTGGCAACAGGGAAGAAGTATGTCAGCGAGCTACGCGGGCTTGGACGCAAGATGCCCCTTACTATGGGGGCTTTCATGATTGGTGCTCTGAGTGTGATTGGATTACCTCCCCTGGGAGGATTTATCAGTAAGTGGTACTTGGCATTGGGTGCACTGGACCGCGATGCGGTATGGGTGGTGGTGGTTTTGCTAATTAGTTCACTTTTGAATGTTTTTTATCTACTCCCGGTTGCAGTAACTGCATTTTTCCGGACTTCTGAAACCGAGAAGGATCCTTCTTTCAAAGAGGCACCCTGGCCTTGCGTGGTTCCTCTCGTATTAACCGCTTTGGGATGTTTCTTCCTCTTCTTCTGGTCGGATATCCTTCTTCAATTGATTGGTCTGCAACCCTAACATATTAAAATGGCAAATAGGACAAAACAGAAAGCACCGAGCAATCAAGACAGTTGGTTGGATGATTCTGAAAATGTAAGCAGGCTAATCCGCTGGTTTTTTATTTTATGCGGTTTCATTATTCTTGCTGATATTATTTACAGTGTTGGCTGGCATAAGCATGCGGCACTGAAGGAAGAATCCTTCTTATATGCGATGGAGACTTTTCCTGGCTTCTATGGAATATTCGGTTTTGTTGTCTGCTCAGTTATGGTTTTGATTGCCAAGTTTTTGAGAGGATCAAAATCGCGAAGATTGCTGATGAGAGAAGAGCACTATTGGAACAAGTAAGATGACGGTTTTGGCAGCAACAGTGGAATTGGGCATGCACCCAGCGACAGCCCTTTTGATAGGTGGCTTGGCAACAGCAGTGCTTCGTGGCCGGTTTGCATCATTTGTTCTCATTCTCGCTCCTTTGTTTGGTCTTGGATATGTGGCCAGTCTGGATGTGGGGGCAACCTCAACTTTGCATTTATTTGGGTATGAAATCCTGAGTGTTGCGGTAGATCAGCAGGCAAAATTGTTTGGTTACTTGTTTCATATAGCGGCCTTATTAGCGGGTATATACTCCTTCCATGTGCGGGATCCCTGGCAGATTTCCATGGGTTTGCTTTATGCAGCCAGTGCGGTTGGAGTGGCTTTTGCGGGAGATATGCTTTCCTTATTTTTGTGGTGGGAAGCACTTGCTGTCACCTCAGTTTTCCAAATTTGGGGCAGGCGAAGCAAGCAGGCGGAGGAAGCAGGCTTTCGATACCTGCTTTTTCATGTTTCTTCTGGTTTGTTACTCCTTGCTGGAATTCTTTTCCGATATCATGGAGAAGGAGAGGATGCACTTTCTTTAGCTCCACTTACTGATGCATTGGAGGCTGGTGATCTTGGAGCCTTACTTATTTTACTGGCTGTAGGAATTAAGGCAGCTTTTCCAGGATTACATGTATGGCTAAAGGATGGTTATGCTGAAGCTACACATTCGGGTCCTGTCTGGCTCTGTGCTTTTACTACAAAATGTGCGGTTTGTATGTTGGCCAGACTTTTCCCTGGTGCGGAGATACTCATTACCATCGGCATAATTATGGCCATTTTCCCACTTTTTTATGCAGTGCTTGAAAATGATTTAAGACGGGTTCTTTGCTACAGTAAGATTAACCAAATTGGATTCATGGTAGTGGCTATCGGAATCGGTACCGAATTGGCGATCGATGGTGCGATTGCTCATGCTTTTAATCATGTTCTTTACAAGAGTCTTTTGTTCATGTGTTTGGGTGCGGTCATTTTCCGGACAGGTGAAATTCGGGCAACCCATCTCGGTGGATTGTTCAAAAGCATGCCATGGACTACTGGGTTTACCATTTTTGGTGCCCTGTCTATTTCTTTTCCTCTTTTCTGCGGTTTCGTCAGTAAATCCATTATTATTACAGAAGTTGCCCGGCAGGGGCATACTGTCGTTTGGATTGTTTTGATTTTTGCTTCTGCGGGTGTTTTTCATCAAGCGGGAATCAAAATTCCATTCTTCACCTTTTTTGCCAAGGATTCAGGGCTTCGCCCAAAAGAGGCACCGCTTAACATGCTCATAGCGATGGCATTGGTCTCTTTTCTCTGTCTGTTCATGGGATGTAATCCGCAATGGCTCTACAGTTTATTACCCAACGGGGCCGCAGGTTATAATCCTTACGATGCTACCCATATTATCACCCAATTTGAAATACTCCTATTTACAGGACTCTCTTTTCTACTTCTTCGATCATGGGGTAGATATCCTCCGGAGGTTCCATCCATTAACCTGGATATCGATTGGATATACCGAAAGGCAGGGCGTTGGTTTTTAGATACAGGCGAATGGTTTTGGAATGGATTAAATGACCGTTCCCATGCACTTTTTGTGGCTGGAATCACGGATCGAGTATGCTTGTTTCTCAAACAGGGCCATGTGTATACCATGAAGATTCTTTTCACTCCTATGAGTAAACTGGGTCTTCTTGATGCTGAAGATGCAAAGGGCGAGGCACACTTTGGGAAACGAACCTCATTGGGAGTACATCCGGTTGGATGGACTGCTCTGGCTTGTATGATTTTCTTTCTCGGATTTCTGCTTTTGGTTTTTCAGTAAATCAGATTTGAATCTTCCTTGCCCTGCTCTTTTTCAGGTGTTTGATTCAAGAGGTGATGGGTGGTGAAAGTAATCGGTTATTCTTTGTTCTGACCTTGTTGGTATTTGCTCTGCTCTCTGGTTGCAAATACCTCGACCCTGAATCAACTTTTATTGATAAAAAAATCGTCTGGGCAAAGATCAAAAAAGAAGCTCCTGCCCTTGGGTTGGAGCCAGCTTTCGTATATGCAATCTGTCATGCAGAAAGCAGTCTTAATGCAAAAGCAGAGACCTCCATTGCCAGAGGTATGATGCAATTAACCGAAGCAGCCTGGTCAGATGTCAGCAATCTCCATTACCGTACTGCTTTTCAATGGGAAACCAATGTGGAGGTTGGCATGCTCTATTTAAAGAGACTCAAAGCTATGCTGGAAAGTGTTGATCGTTTCAATTACCCGCGACTGGCTGCCAGTTATCGCTATGGTTACGGAGCCTTACGAAAGGAACAATTTATGGTTAGCCGGATGAAGACACCGATAAATCGGATTTACCGTAAGCTTTTTGCGGGTCAATTGGCACCGGTTGAGATTCCTGAAGACTGAGTTTTCATGGGTTCTAAAACCGAGGTAAAGCCAAGGAATATTGGTGGGCAGACTCCGGAACCGCCCCCTGGGTATGAAGCAAACCTCAGTGATTTTTTAGCCTGGGTACAATTAGAGCGGGGACTTTCCGAAAACACAGTTCAGTCCTATGAATCGGATCTGATTCAATGTTCCTGCTTTTTACACCAGCAGGGCTCTCCCAACTGGCAAAGCGTTTCCCTGGAGCAGGTCTCTGGATGGATCTCTTCTTTGACCAAGGATGGATATGCCGTGGCCAGTCTTTCCCGCAAACTTTCTGCCCTGCGGATGTTTGCCCGTTATCTTGTTGGGGAAGGAAAACTAACCAATGATTTTACCGAACTCCTGAGCAATCCAAGAAAGGGCCGCTTTTTACCTCATGCTCTAAGCATTGAGGAGATGGAACGCTTCCTCAATGCACCTGATCTTAATACTCCGCTTGGTAAAAGAGACCGTGCCATTTTTGAAGTTATGTATGGGAGCGGATTGCGGGTATCAGAAGTTTCTTCAGTGATGGTCAACGCAGTGGATTTGGAAGAGGGGTTTGCCAGAATTTTTGGTAAGGGGGCGAAAGAGAGAATTGTACCTGTCGGAAGTGAAGCGGTTCAGGCAATTCGAAATTATTTACATGGAGGTAGACCTCATCTCACCAAAGATGGAAGCGGTGGAGAATTATTTTTGAGCAAGCGGGGGACCCCCATTTCCCGTAAGATGATCTGGGTATTGGTCAAAGAGTATGCCCAAAGAGCGGGTATAGAAAAGAACCTCACTCCCCACGGTCTGAGGCATTCCTTTGCCACTCACTTATTAATGGGTGGTGCAGATGTCCGTGCGGTCCAGGAAATGTTGGGTCATGCAGATGTGGGAACCACCCAGATCTATACTCATATAGAGTCCCAACGCTTGCAGGAAGAACACAGTAATTTCCATCCACTTGCACAAAATCAGTAGGCCGAGAGAGGAATTCTTGTGGAAATTACCAGGATGCCTGTTCATAATTCTTTGCACCTACGACATACATCTTTCTTATTTTTCATGAATTCTATTATTTCCTTTTGCCTTCTTCTTTTGATTAGTGCCTTGCTTGGAGGATGTAGCGGGGATCAAGAACAACAACAAGAGACGGTGGGTGATTCCTCGGAACTCCAAATACCCAAGGTGGATAAGTTCAAGCCACAGTATGGGGAAGCTGATCCAATTGCTCTGCAAAATGCGAAACCTGGGGGAACATTTTCGACCTGGGGAGGATCCTTCCCAAAGTCACTCAATATGTTTCTTGATTACAACAGTTTTTCAAAAACTGTGACCGAATTACTCTACGAACCACTGATCTCCCTTCACGCCACTGAAAATCGTGCGATCGGAGTACTTGCTGAATCATGGGAGGTATCTGCAGACCAGATGACCTTTACTTTTAAGATCAGAAAGGAAGCAGTCTGGAGCGACGGAACTCCTATTACTTCCAAGGACTTTCAGTTCTTCTATGATGTTATGTTAGATCCCAAAAACCTGACATCTTTATTTAGGGTAAGTTTGAAGCGTTTTGAAAGACCTGAGGCAGTTGATGACAAGACCCTGATGGTCAAGGTGAAGTCGCAACACTGGAACAACTTTTATGACGCGGGTAGCTTGTTTGCTTTGCCGGGTCATATTTGGAAAGATAACGATTTTAATAAGATCAATTTTGAGTTCCCTGTTGTATCTGGACCCTACGAATTAGGAGAGGTCAAGAAAGGCCGCTCGATCAGTTTGAACAGAAGGTATGATTGGTGGGGACGGAGTAACCGTTACAATACTGGAAAATATAATTTCGATAAGATTATCTATCGCTCCATGACCGATCGTAATAAAGCACTCGAAGCTTTCAAAAAGGGCACATTTGATGCCTATCGAATTTATACCTCATCCATATGGATGAAAAAGACCGATTTCGATCAGGTAGAAAAGGGGTGGGTCGTGAAGCAGGCGATTTACAACAAGGAACCTAAGGGATACCAGGGGCTTGCGATCAACTTGCGAAATTCAAAATTTCAGGATATCCGGGTTCGTCAGGCACTTGAGTATTTGCTCAACCGTGAAGCAATGAATGAGAAATTCATGTATAATCAATACTTCCTTCTTAATTCATTCTATCCTGATCTTTACCCGAATAATATTAATCCGGCCCGTGAAGTGACTCCCTACAACCCCGATAAAGCGAGGCAATTGCTTGCGGATGCGGGATGGAAAGTAAACGAGTTTGGGAAATTGGAAAAAGAGGGACAGCCGTTTGAGATCACTTTTCTTTCTGCTGCCGAGGACTTCAGGCATCTCAATCTATACATCGAAGATCTTAAATCAGTGGGAATTCAGGCGAAGATTGAAAAGATTAACCGTTCCACACTAACCAAACGCATTGATAATCATGAGTTTGAAATGTTTTGGACGGCATGGGGGGCATCCAGGTTACGTGATCCAGAGGCTGCTTGGCATGGTTCAACCGCGGATCAAAAAGCATCGCAGAATTATCCGGGAGTTAAGGATCAGGAAGTCGATCGTCTGATTGAGCTGCAAAAAACTGAATACGATATGGATAAACGGATCGAAATTCTTAAGCAGATAGACGCCCGTCTAGCCGAAATTATCCCCTATATTTTTCTTTGGCAGGCAGATAACTCAAGAATGTTGTACTGGAATAAGTTTCAGACACCTGAATATGTGTTCAGTAAATTTGGGCAGGAAGAATCCATTATTACCTACTGGTGGGAGGATCCGAAGCTGAAGGAGAATTTGGAGCAATCCATCAAAGCTAATCAGGAAATGCCCAAGAAACCCTTCAAGATAGTTTATCAGGAATGAGCAGCTACCTGATCAGGCGGTTGTTGCTTCTTATTCCCACTCTCCTCGGAATTACAGCCGTTTGCTTCACTTTAATTCAGTTCGTGCCCGGTGGTCCGGTAGAGGAATTAATTTCCAGGGTCCGGGCCCAGAGTAGCCTGGAGGGTGGGGGTGGTTCCACAACTCAGCAACAAATCACTGAAGAAGAAATTGAAAATATCCGGGCTTACTATGGCTTTGATAAGCCGGCAATAACCCGCTACTTCGAGTGGTTGGGTAAAGTCGTACAATTTGATTTGGGTACCTCATATTTTTATGAGGAACCGGTGTGGGATGTAATTAAATCAAAGTTTCCCATCTCCCTGTTTTTCGGACTGGTCTCCTTTGTGCTGTCTTATTCTATCTGTATCCCCCTTGGGCTCTACAAAGCGATTTGGAACCGTAGCCGTTTTGATCTGTACAGCTCAATTATGATCTTTGCGGGCTATATAATTCCGGGCTATGCCCTGGGCATTTTACTGATTATTTTCTTTAGTGGTGGTAGTTATCTCGATTGGTTTCCCCTGGGTGGAATAGTTAGCGATAATTATGAGAGCATGGGGTTTTGGGAGGGTACTTTCGATTTTCTGCATCACATGTGTCTGCCCTTGATTTGTTTTATGGCGGGTGAATTCGCATTCCTTACCATGCTGATGAAAAATTCCCTGTTGGAGGAAATCCGCAAGGAATATGTCCGTACTGCCATGTTTAAGGGGGCGGGGTTCCAACGGGCTATCTGGAAGCATGCTCTTCGTAATGCATTGATTCCCTTGGCCACCCGGATGAGTGAAATTTTCACCCTGATGTTTACTTCCGCTCTCTTGATTGAAAAGGTTTTTGACATAGATGGGATGGGTTTACTGGTTTACAATTCCATCCTCAGCCGGGATTACAATGTGGTTTTGGGAGTCATTCTAATTTCCAGCGTGCTGGCTCTTCTGGGGAGATTGTTTTCCGATATGCTCTACATCGTAATCGATCCGCGGATCAAATTTAACTGAGTCTGGGGTATGGCTGTTTTTTCTTCTCTTACATTGGACCGTTTTTCCAGGTTTAGAAAAATTAAGAGGGCATGGTATTCCTTTCTGATTCTTTCCTTTCTTTTTGTACTTTCCCTGTTTTCTGAACTTATCTGCAATGACCGGCCCTATGTTTTGTCTTATGAGGGAGAACTTTACTTTCCAATGTTCCAATTTTATCCGGAAAAGGAATTTGGGGGAAAATACCTGACCGAAGCCGATTATGTTTCCTTAAGAAATTCAGATGATTTTCAAAAGGAGGGAAACTGGATGCTTCTTCCACCCATCCCCCATAGTCCTTTGCATTCCTACATCGATTTGGAAGGCAGTCCCCCGCATCCCCCATCTGCTGAGCATTTACTGGGTACTGACTCCTCCGCCCGGGATGTTTTTGCCCGCTTACTCTATGGGTTTCGTATATGCATGTTGTTTTCCCTGATTCTTGCAATAATCGCTACTGGGTTTGGAATCTTAATTGGCGGAGTACAGGGATATTTTGGGGGATGGTTGGATATCGTTATGCAACGGATGATTGAGATTTGGTCATCTCTTCCTTTCCTTTATGTGGTTATTTTGGTGGGCACCATTTATTCGAGAAGCTTTATGATTTTGATTCTGGTGCTTTCTTTATTTCAGTGGATCGGGCTATCTTACTACATGAGGGGGGAGTTTCTGAAGATCAGAAACCT
>JAYPZT010000012.1:0-18271 GCA_038136415.1 Opitutales bacterium | reverse complement strand
TAAAGATTTTCATTTCTGCAGGTTTAATCGTTTTAATCTCTGAAGTTTCCAAAAAGTTGCCTTTGCTGGGCAGTCTCATTGCTTCCTTACCATTGGTATCCGTTTTGGGGATGATTTGGTTGTATGGCGAAACCAAGGATGTGACCCGTATTGCCGATCACGCAGAAGGAACTTTTTGGTATGTTCTTCCTTCGTTGCCAATGTTCCTGCTCATGCCCTGGATGCTGCGAAAAGGATTTTCTTTTACAGCTACTTTGTCAGCGGGAATCGTACTCACTGGTGTGCTTTACTTTTTGATGACCAAAGTTCTGGCAAAATTTGGAATGAACCTGTGAATCTGATTGAAGAAGTATTTTGTCCGGTGAAGTTCAAATCTGGAATTTAATGAACAAAATCATCTTTTCTTTTCTCTGGGTTCTGTCTCTGGGTGTTGCCTATTGGCTAGGAATTAAAAATTCAGATGTAAGTGCTGAATGGGAGGAAACTGGTGATCAAAACGGGCCGAATCTTCAATTGACCCATTCAATTTTACCTGAGGAGGTTCTGGAGTCAGACCCAACAAAAGAGGGGATTGCTACCGATTCCTCCAACCTAGAAGTCTCCGAATCCCTAGAATTCCCCGAAAATGCCTCCCATAATGAGGTTTCCAAAACTTTAAGCCCAAATGAAAAATTGCTTTCGAGTAATCCATTGGAAAGATTACAGGCATTTACGGAGATTTTAAAAAATCCTGATCAGGATTCGATCAACCTTGCTCTGGAAGCCTATGAGTCTTTGCCAGGAGGTCCTGGACGTTTCAGTGAATTAAAAACTCTCGCATTTGCATGGGGGCAGGTAAACCCACAGGCTGCTCTTGCCTGGGCGAAAAAACAGCAGCACTGGGATGAGCATGTGGCGACAGGGTCGATTCTGGATTCCTGGGTACGAAACGATGCGGATGCTGCAATTGGCTGGGCTAATGAAAATTTTGAAGGTGAGGACAATCCCTATTATGTGGGTTTGGTTAAAGGACTTTCAGAGGTGAGTCTGCCAAAAGCCACAGATTTGATGACAGAATTGCCTTACGGAAGAATTCGAGGTCGTTCGGCTCATATTCTTTTCGAGAAGGCTTGGAGTATGGGAGAAGATATGGCGATTCACTGGGCGGAAAATCTCCCCGAAGGCTCCCTGCAAAACTTTGCTTATGGTGAACTTGGTGAAAAAGTTGCCCGGGAAGATATGGGAAGAGCTATTGAATGGCTAGATTCCATGGAGGAATCAGAAATTAAAGTAGCGGTGAGTGAGGATGTTTCCAGGGAAATGGCCCGCAAGGATGTTTTGGAAGCGGCGGAGTGGGCAAACTCTTTGCCTGAGGGAAACTCCAAGTACAAAGCGGTTGAGGAAATTGTTAAACAATGGTCTAAGGAGGACCCCGCGCAAGCGGCTACTTGGATAAATCAGTTTCCGAGCAATCCGGGTCTTGATCCCGCAATCAGTTCTTTGGTTAAGCAGATTGCTGCAAAAGACCCTGAAAACGCCTTAAGATGGGCAGAAACGGTTTCTGATGATGCCACTCGTAAAGAATTAATATCCTTTACGGAAAAAAAAGTGAAAGAGCAAAAGTTTCCGCTTAGCCAGTAAATTAAAGATAATGTTCCTTCACCGTGGGCTGAATACAATACAACTTGGATCAGGCACGCGAGTGATTGCCCCTTTCTGATAGGTTAATCTTCCGGTATTCCTGTTGATCTGATGGGCACCAATGGTGCCTGAATGTTGCCCGCATGCAAACAGCCAGTTCCCTGCCGGGTCCAGATTAATATTTCTGGGGAATGCTCCTCTTATTGGCTGAACCTGAATTACTTCCAGCATCCCTGCCTCTTTGATTTGATAAACAGTTACAGAATCATGTCCACGGTTGGATGAGTAGACATATGAACCACTGGGGTGTACCAGGATCTCTGCAGCAGAATTAAAGGATTCATTTTCTTTCTGGGTTTCGGATAATGCCTGGATTGTGGAAATAGGATTCGCTTCCCCGCTGGTTGGATTCCATGAAAAAGTGGTCACGGTAAGATCGAGTTCGTTGAGCAAATAGATGTACTTTCCATCTTTGGAAAAACGCATATGCCTGGGGCCACTGCCTGCTTTGGTTTGAGCGATCCCATGCCTGATTAGTTTCATTTCTTCTGGCACCAGTTTATAGATCACAATTTGATCAAGTCCAAGGTCAGGGATGAGAGCATAATTTCCACAGGGGGAAAATCCTGTCCAGTGGGGATGCGGGCGGTCCTGGCGGTTCTGAAAAACTTTTGATCCACCTTCATGTTTAATAATTTGAGGTTTTTTCAAACTTCCAGATTGATCCAAAGGATAGAGTGCGATCGACCCGGCACCATACTGGGCAGTAAGTAGAAATCTGCCAGTTGGGTGAACGGTAAGATGGCAACCCATACCGTCTGGGCATTCCATACGGGTAAATTCAGTTAGCTCTTGGCTGTCGGAGATATAGTATCCAATTACCCCAGCGGTTTTGTCCCACCTACAAACAGCATAGAGGCAGTTGAGATTCGGATGAAGGGTTAAAAAGTTGGGAGAATTTATCTCAGCGATTCTGGTAGGCTTCGTAAATTTTTTAAGTTCTGTATGAAAAAAGGTATGATAGATCCCATCCGCATTGGCTCCACTGGTTCCAATAAAAAGCGAAAGTTTTGCCGCATCTAGTGATGCGAGAAAACAGCTCATGAAAGTCAAAAGAAGCAGAGTTGATCGAATCATTAGAGAAGGAAGATTTTTGTAGTTTTTAAGCTTCAGTTACCTGAGGCTGATTTTAACTGGGATGATATTCAAGCCCTGTTTTTTGAAAATAGTCATTTTTGGCTCATTTTTAGTTAGCTTAATGAGTTTTGTATTGATGAAGAGCAATTTTGCTTAAAAGTAGAATAGTGATTTGTAAGTCATACAAAGATAAGCAAAAAATGAGGCAAGCCGGGCGTTCCGCTGCAACCGTGCTTGATCGACTTTGCAAGTTTGTTCAACCAGGAATGAGCACTCTGGAAATTGATGAAAAAGGGGGTGCGTTGATGGCAGAGTTGGGCGTTAAAAGTGCCTGTAAGGGTTATCGTTCCGGGCATCGAATTTTTCCTTCTTACACCTGCCTGTCGGTTAATGATGAAGTGGTACATGGAATTGGTGTTAAAGAAAGAATTCTTCAGGAAGGGGATGTGATCTCGGTGGATGTTTGTATCCGTCAGGAAGGATTTATTGGAGACAACTGCAAAACCATACCCGTTGGTCAAGTGCACCCCGAGGTGGAAAGACTCCTGCGGGTTACTGAAGAATCTCTCTATCTCGGATTGAGTCAGGCCCTGCACAAAAAACGGGTAGGGGATGTATCTCACGCCGTTCAATCCCATGTGGAAAAAGAAGGATTTGCCATCATCACCAACTTTGTTGGACATGGCGTGGGCCGGTCCCTACACGAAGATCCTCAGATTCCAAACTTCGGGAAAGCTGGAAATGGTCCGCAATTTCGCAAGGGTATGGCTATCTGTATCGAGCCCATGGTTAACACCGAGAGTTCTCATATTCGTATGGCTAAGGATGGATGGACTGCGTTAGCGGTGGACGGCAAGTATTCCGCCCACTTTGAGCATACGGTGCTGGTCGATGAAGAAAAACCGGAAATTCTCACCTTGCCTGAAGGGAGTGTGGACTCCGCTACTTTTCTGGAGCAAAAATTGTCGGAAATCGGTGATCTGGTTGCCCGTTAGTCCAAGCTTTCATGCTTAAGACTTTGGCAAACAGTGTATTTTCCTTCGATGTGGAGTGGATTCCCGATCCACGGTCGGCGGAGATACTGCATAATCTTCCGGCTGCCAATAATCCGGGCAGCCAAGCCTCAGATTCTTTTGAGGCTCTTTGGGCGAGTGCCCGAAAAGAGGGAGAAGCACCCGATTCACAGCCTTATTTAAAAACCATTCTTTGCCGGGTGGTTTCTCTTGCGGGAATCCTCAGGGAAAAAGTTCCCGGTGGGCAGCCATCGCTCAAATTAATTTCCTTACCCGTTGATCCTTCAGATTCCCAGAAATCTGATGAGAAAACAATTCTATCCAGTTTCCTGAAATCTGTGGGGAGGCGAAAGCCTCAATTGGTTGGCTATAATTCGGCTCAGGCAGATGTTCCCATTCTGGTACAGCGTTCCATCGTCCATGGATTACCCGGTTTTGGGTTTTCGGACCGCCCCAACAAGCCCTGGGAAGGGGTCGATTATTTTGATGCGAGAAATTCCGATTACAATGTGGATCTGGCCGATGCCATGGGGCAGTTTCGGGACAGACCAACCTTGCATCAGGCAGCTACGCTTAGTGGTATTCCCGGAAAATTGGAAGTAAGTGGTGATTCTGTGGCCCAAATGTGGTTGGAAGGTAAATTGAATGAAATTGTGGAGTATAATGAATTTGACGCCTTTACCACTCATTTGCTCTGGGCCAGGATCGCCCATTTTTCCGGTCTTCTCTCAACGGATCAATATACCGAAGAACAACGCTTGGTTCGGGAGTTACTGGAAACTGAAATTTCAAACAATCGTCCCCATTTGGAACGCTTCGTAATCGAGTGGGACAGGTTGCAACATATTATTCAATCAAGCTGACCTTCTTTCTTATCGTTCAGCTTATCAACAAAGGAATCAACTAGTTTGTACGGTTCCGTAAAACGACTAAATATAATCTTATGACTCAATTGATTGAAGCCGATGAGGCCCTAGAAAAATTAAACGATACCCGGACCCGTCTTTTTGCAGAAATCAAAAAGGGTGTTATTGGACAGGATGCGGTAATTGAGCAGTTATTGATCACTTTGCTTGCCCGCGGACATTGTTTGCTCACCGGAATTCCTGGTCTCGGTAAGACTCTTCTGGTTAAAACGCTGGCAAATTGCCTCACTCTTGGTTTCAAGCGCATTCAGTTTACCCCCGATTTAATGCCCGCGGATGTGGTCGGTTCTGAAGTGGTGGATGAGGATCCTGCCACTGGTAAGCGTTCTTTCCGTTTTGCACCCGGTCCTATTTTCTCCCAGGTTGTTCTCGCGGACGAGATCAACCGGACACCTCCGAAAACTCAGGCTGCTTTATTGGAGGCAATGGAAGAGAGGCAGGTAACGGTGGCAGGGCAGACCCGTCCCCTTGAATCTCCTTTTTTTGTTTTGGCTACACAAAATCCTATCGAATTGGAGGGGACTTATCCATTGCCAGAAGCTCAGCTAGACCGTTTTTTACTTAACCCAGTGATCGAATACCTAGCCGAGTCCGATGAGATCAAAATGGTCGGGCAGACCACAGGTTCCAATCTTTCTTCCCCGGAACCGGTGTTGAGCGGTCCCGAAATTGAGGTACTCCAGGACCTGACCCGCCAAATGCCAGCTCCGGAGAATGTGGTGTCTTACGCCGTCCGTTTGGTCTCTGCTTCCCGTCCCTCTTCCGGGCATTGTGACGAGTGGGCATCTGCAAGAATCAAGTGGGGTTCTGGTTCGCGGGGTTCACAGGCCCTGGTCTTGGCTGCGAAAGCAAGAGCTCTACTGAATGGCCGGCCTAATGCCTCGGTCGAAGACATCCAGTCTCTGGCCATACCTGCATTGCGTCATCGTATTTTGCCCAGCTTTCTCGCCGAGTCAGAAGGAACTGGGGTGGATGCTATCATCGCTCACATGCTCGAAAAAGTTTCCGCCTGACTCACTGAGTAGCCCCTTTCAGCTTTTTTATACTTTGGCTGTCTCCACTGAGAAGAAAGATTTATTAGATCCGCACTATCTTTCCCGGATCAAAGATCTCAGCCTGCTGGCAAAAGTAGTGGTCGATGGTTCCATTTATGGTGTTCACCGAAGTGTTCGTCAGGGACGGGGAGCAGAATTTTTTCAGTACCGCCCCTACGAAAGAGGTGAGGATCTCAAATCCATTGATTGGAAGATTTTTGCAAAACGGGACGAACTGGTATCCAAAACTTTTCAGGAAGACACTAATTTCTCGATTGTTCTCCTCTTGGACGGAAGTGCCTCCATGGGCTATTCTGGGACCCATTCTCCCTGCTCGAAATTCAGGTATGCACAAATGCTCGCTGCCAGTTTTGCTTACCTTGCTTTCAGGCAGGGTGATAAAGTGGGGCTGGTCGGGGGATCTGAATCCAATCCCCTCTTTATTCCTGTTTCCAGTGGGCGGGGTCATTTTCATCGTATCATTTCTGCTCTCTCTTCATCCCAGCCGGAAGGGAAGGATTTATCCGCTCAGGCATGGAGCAAAATTCAGTCATCTCTACCCCGGAGATCCCTGGTGGTTTATTTATCTGATTTTCTGGAAAATGAAAATCAGTTGGCAGATCGGCTAAGCTTTGCTCACTCTTCTTTTTATGAATGTATTTGTCTACAGATTTTAGACGACGAGGAATGTTCCCTTCCAGAGGTGGATGCTCTCCGGTTTGTGGGGATGGAAGGGCAGGGCGAACTCTCCACCTCTCCCAAATTAATCAGACGAAAAGTTGAAGAGGACATGCAAAGCCACCTAGAGTTGCTCAAAAGTATTTGTCTGGCGAAGTCTGTGGAGTTTCAGTCTTTGAGAACATCGGATGACCTTGGTTTGGCTTTGCACCAGTTTATCGGTCTGCGTTCCCGGAAAAAATGATTGAATTTGGTCAACCACTTGCACTCTGGGCTGGGCTTTCCCTGGGGTTGCCTATTCTCGCTCACATGGCCTACAGGCAAATCACAGACCGTAAATTATTCCCTACTTTGCGCTTTCTTTCCCGTTCAAGTATTCCAAGATCGGGTAGAAAAAAGCCCAGCGATTGGTTGCTGCTGGTTTTGCGCTGTCTCTTGTTTGCCCTGATCGCTTTGCTTTTGGCCGATCCTTACATTCCAGCTGAAACAGCTACTGATGATTCCGTCAGAAAAAAAGTGCTGATCGTTCTTGACCGAAGTTCAAGCATGCAGGGATGGAATGCCTGGGATGAGGCTGTTCAATGTGTATCCAATCAATTACAGTCACCAGATACAGATTTTGCATTTCTTTCCTTTGGTGGCGGTGCAATGATTACGCGAAATTTGGGTACTCCCAGGGAGGAGTTGCGGTCTTTAGTGGGCAATATGACCCCGGGCGAGGGAAGGTCATCCGTGGAAGCCATGCTGCAAACTGTACCAGAAATTTTGGGTGTCTCTCCGGGTGATCGGGAAGTCGTTCTCATCAGTGATTTTCAGCAGTCAGATTGGCAGGGGGTATATGGGCGTTTGGGCTCCCAGGGTTTTACTGTTAAGGCATTACCAGTTGGCCATGGTTCAATGGTTGGGAATATGCGTTTGGGCAACCGGGCAATTGTAGAAACGAAAGTGGTGCCACATGGAGCTGATGAGATTAAAGTATGGACGGTTGTGAGGAATTGGGATGATCAGCCCATGGATACCAATATTTCTGCTTACAATGGACAAAAATTACTTCAGTCCCAAAAAATTCATCTGCCTGCCGTGGGTACTGCCCAAGCCCAATTCTTTGTCTCCAATTCCAGCTTTGCCCGGCTGACAATTAAATTGGAGGGGCAAGACGAGCTGTCTATTGATGATAACCGCACGGTTTGGGTGACGGCACCGCCCTCCCGCAAGTTTGGGTTTTGGTCCTCCGAATCTCCCCGGGATATGGATCTACTCGAAAAGAATTACTTATCTGTTGCCCTGGAAAGTAGCGGAGATGGAGGATGGGATCGTTGGGAACACGCAAATGACCTGGCTGAACGAATGAAATCCACACAGTCTCGATCTCAGCTTAATGTACTTGGTTTAATTGGAGCATCGGATTGGCTGGATAACGGGGAACTTTCCCAAGCGCTTTCCTTATTTCTTGGATCGGGTGGAACTGTGTTTGCTACCCCTGGGGAATCCCCGGTCAGAATGAACCAGACTTTCAAAAAGCATGCCTTGCTCGATTTTACTTTTTCCCGCCTCGAGCAAACTCCTTTCAGAATGGCTCCCCACCGTATTGGTACTCTGGATGAGAGCAGTAAACTGTCGGAGGTATTCTCCGGCGATTCTTCCCGCGACCTTTATCTTACCAAGATCCGAAAGTTTCTCATGCTCAAAAATCTGGAAAGCGAAATTGAGGTCCCATTGAGAAACCGCGAGGGGCATCCATTGGTTTTGGTGAAAAAGTTTCCTGGTGGTGGAAGGTTTGTTTTATTTTGCTTTCGAATGACTACCGATTGGACAGATTTACCAGTGCGCAACTCGTTTCTTCCTCTGTTTGTGGAAGTTTGCGGATTATCTTTCGCAGACAGTTCATTCAGTCATACCACCCGTTTAAATTTAGGAGATCAGTATGGTGAAGGAGAGAGCACCTTTATCGCCAGCAAACCTGGCCTATTCAAAGTGAACAATCAATTGATTGAAGTGGTTTCCCCGCTTTCTGAGTCGATGCCTGAGGTTTTGAATGCCGGGGAGGTTACCTCTATGATCAGTGGACCCATTCCTGCAGCATCGACAACGGAAAAAGAAATTTCTCCCACTGAAAAAGACCAGTCCCTCTGGTTATGGATAACCTGTGCAATCCTATGTGTGGTGCTGTTTGAAAATATTTTCTCCAGACCGAATCCGTCTGAAAAAGGGGAGGTTAATGCTATTCATGCCTAGTTTTTTGGACAGGTTACAGAAAGAAGCCCGCTTTTTTCTTTTTGCGAGAACGGTTTTTTCTTTGGTGGTTGGTTTTCTTTGCTGGGCTGGTCTGCTGCTGCTTCTTGATCTCTACGATGCCTATGCCCCGATCCGTGAAGCGGATGCTTCTTTCTGGATCTATTGGGTAGCTGGCATGGCTCTGCTTTGCTTTTTTGGTTTACTGCTGTTTTCTTGGATTCGCAGACCCAGTTTATCAAACCTGGCTCGCAAAGTGGAGGGAAGTAACCCCCAACTTAAGGATTTACTAAACACTGCCGTTGAAATCGAACGGAAGGATTCCGCTCCCAATCTTATGGAGAAGCGTGCCCTTAGGGAGATGAGTAAAGCGAGCGAGCGGGTAGATTGGCGAACTGGCTTAGGGCTGGGATCATCGTTTTGGAATCTTATAGTTGTCGGTTTTGTTTGCGGGGCACTTTTGTCTTGGTGGAACCTGGACCGAAGTCCTGTTCAAAAAATGCTGGATGCATGGACTGGTGAAGAGGGATTAGTGGTAACCAGTGGAATTTCTTCAGGAACTGAGATGGTTGAATTGCCACCAAGTACTGAGTTTCAAAGAGGAGCAGATGTTTCCATCTATGCCGAAATCATCCGACCGCATCGTGGAAGATACGAGGCGTGGATCGAAACAAAGGAGCGGGAGCAAATCGTCCGTACTCCCATGATTCCTTCTGATAAAGGAAGTACGATGGAGTTTATTCTACCTGTGGTCGAGCAACCGGTAGAGTATCGAGTGGTTACTCCATCCCTCGAAAGTGAGTGGTACAACATTGTACCGTTTGATCCACCGGTGCTTGAATTTGCTACCTGGAATTTTATTCCTCCTGCATATATGAAACTGGATGAGTTTACCCATCAGGGATTTGGTTATGTCAAAGTACCAGAGGGTAGCCAAATTTCCCTTACCGTCCGTAGCGAAAATCATCCTCCTCGCGTGGGTGCTAAACTTTATGCATCTGATAAAAATCATACCCTTAACCGGGACGGAAAATTTACTTTTTCCTGGGCTGCCACGCTTGAGCAGGATTGGCGGGCAAAATTAAGCTTATTTGATCTTGATCATCCGCACCGGGCTGAGGTGCTTCACGACGAGGTCGTACTTGCTCCAATTCCAGACGAACCTCCCCTGGTCGAAATCAGTGAACCCGCCAAGGATCTTGAACTGGCAGTGGACAGCGATCCCTTGCTGATTGATGTGTATGCAAACGATGATTTTGGTGTGTCTGATATTCGTCTCCATGTTTCCCACGACGGGGAGAAATATGAAGAGGAATTATTTGTGGATCCGGTGGAGCGGGAAAAATCAGTCACGGGTATCCTCGATTTAAATAATTATGCACTGGCGGTTGGAGATGTGCTTACCTACATGGCTTTTGCAGTGGATAATAAAGAACCGGAGGGGCAAATCGCCCGTTCAGAAATCTACTTTATTGAAATTCTTCCCCCCGAAGGAAACTCATCGGAGAGTCAGTTCGAGGGTGGTGATATGGGGCAGGATTCAAAAGAAATCCCAGTTCGTGAATTCATCAACCGGACCAAGAAAATTATTCGTGATACTTACGATGGCATGCTGGAGGAAGGCTTGGAAATGGAGACCCGGTCTCTGGCGATCTCTGCAGAGGCATTGGATCTAAAACATGATATGACCAAGGTGTATGATGAATTTGAGGGACGATTCCCTATCGCGGATGGGTTGGATCTTGGGGAATTGTTAAATGAAGCGACTTACCACATCGAGCAGACCGAAATTTATACAGGGGATCTGGAATTGGAACCATCTCTGGAGTCATCTGAGCAGACTCTCAGAAAACTGGTTCAGCTTTATGCTTTTCTTCAGGAGATGGAAAAACAGAAAGCACAGGGGCAGGGACAACAGCCACAGGATTCCAAAGGAGAGCAGGGTGAGCAGCAGGAGAAACAGGAGGAACAAGAGACTGCCCAAACCCCTTCAGAGAAGCTTAATGAATTAGCTAAGGAATTGGAGAAACTGAATGAGTTTGAGCAGAGGCAGCAAGATATTAATCAGCAGGTAGGAAGATCTGCACGCTCGGGAAAACAGGGAGAAATTAACCAGGAGATCGCCCAGAATCAAAGCGAGCTGAGAAAAGATGTGGAAGCATTTAAGGATCAAAAATACAACCAGACAGGACGGCTTGGCGATGTCGCAGATTTGGAGGAAGCTGGGAATGAAATGAAGGAGGGTGCAGGAGATCTCCGGCGGGATAAGCCTCACGAAGCCCAGCCGCATGGCGAATTGGCCGCAGAAGCTTTGGGGCGGGCAAAAAATAGAATCGAAGGAGAAATGGCTCAAATTGCCGCCGATATGATTGATCAACTTACCCAGCAGGCAAATCAACTGGGAGGTGCCCAGTCCGATTTGCGTGCCGAGACTGAAAATGCCACAGGCGGGCAGGGTGATGAGCTCAAGGAACAACAGGATCAATTGAATCAATCAATCGAAGAGCTTATGGAGGATATCGATCAGGCTGCCAGGGGGCTGGGGAAGTACCAGGAGCGTGCGACTGAGGATCTGATGCAAAGTTTACAGGAGGCCAAGGAAGGAGGGATGGAGAAATCCGGACGAAGGGCATCCAACTCGCTTTTATATGAGGGTTTTTCTCAGGCAGAAAAAGAACAGCAGAAAGTTGAGGATGGATTGGGGCAGCTCGGTGACCGATTACAAGCGGTTGAGGATAAATTGAGAAATGAAAACAACCCAGCCTTGGCAAACCTGGCGGATCATCTGCAGAGGATGCAGGAGCAAATGGGGTCATCGGGGAGTGCGGATCTAAAGGAAATGAATGAGGAAGCTGCCCGTTCCATTGGTAACTTGCCCCAGGCGGAAGAGGATCTCAGGTTGCAGAACCTCACCCAAATGTTTGAGGCAGCTGCTTATTCAGAAGATCCTAATAATGCCAGATCTTTATCTGCTGGTGCGGTGCAGGAAGCCACAGATTTGATTCAGCAATTTTTCTGGCAACAGGCGATGGAAAACCATCTGATCAATAACCAGCAAAGCACTCGTGCCCCGGCCCGGTATCGCAGGCAGGTGGAGGAGTACTTTCGTAGAATTGCTGAGGGAGAGTAATGACCGAAATTGGAATAGATTGGTCATTTTCACCTTTATGGATTCTTGGTTTTGTTTCTCTGTTTGCGGTACTTTTATTTTGGCATGGAAAATCCCTGCTCCAGGCTCTTACCTCCTCAACAGCTTGGAAACTGATCTTCTTAAGAATCGGGGTGATGCTCTTTGTGCTCCTGCTGCTCGTTAAACCCTATCTGATTACCCAGGAAACAGATCCTGCACAGGTGCGGGTTGTATCTTTGCTCGATCTTTCAGCGAGTATGGATACTCAGGATCAATCGGGCGGGAAGTCACGCTTGGACTTGGTCCAGCCTCATCTAAATCCTGCTGATGCTGATTCATGGATTCATGCCATGAGGAAATCCTATGGATATGTGGACAGCCTGGGTTTTTCCGAGGAAAGTTGGCCTTTGGTTACTGGTGAATTTGATATTTCCTACAATTCTCCTCAGACCGCACTGGGTGATGCACTAAGCAATCTTCTCGATCAGAAAGAAGATCTTCCTATCTCTGCAGTGGTCCTTTTTTCTGATGGGAAAAATAATCTGGGGCAATCCCCACTGGAGGTCGCAAATCTTTACCGGGAGCTTGGAATTCCTGTAAATGTTATCGGGGTAGGTGAGTCGAGGGAGAGGGGGAATGTGAGTATTGAGTTTCAGGATCCTCCCGATGCCGTCACTGCCAAAGAGGAATTCTCCTTGGAGGTTCTGGTATTGAATGAATTCAAAGATCCCATCGATGCAGAAGTTGAGCTGCTTTTGGATGGGAATGTCCTAGCGAATCAATCCGTCTCCTTGCTTGGTGGAGAGAACCGGTTGCTTTCTTTTGATTCGTTACTCATGGAGGTTGCCGGTACCCGAAATTTACAGGCCAGAATCACTGTGCCGGATGGCGATTCAGACCCCTCAGATAACGCCGACTTTCTCGTCCTTCCTGTCCGTCCTCCGGATCTTTTCTCTGTGTTGCATATTTCCAATCGAGTGGGAACTTTTTATCCCTTTTTGAAAAGGGGGTTATCTGCGGAGCGCTTTCAATTTAATTCACAAATTAAACTGAGTGAAAAGACCTATCATTCCCTTGGTGAAAATATTCCGGAGAATGGGTTTTCTCATGACCCGGATTTTTGGATGCAATTTGATGTGGTGATGATGGATCTTGGCTGCCTCGATGAGTTAAATTCCACCCTGGTTCATTCCCTCAAGGATTATGTGCAAAAAAGGGGAGGTGGTTTGCTGACTTATGGATCCCTTGAGAATGCTCGATCTCATTTGGGTGGATTATTGCCAGCAGTTGAAGGAATCGACCTCCAGTCTAAGCAAAATTTGTCTCTCGAAGTGATTAGTGATCCACTCTTTGAAGAGCAGCAAAATCTAAACAGCTGGAAAACTTTTCTTCCACATAGTTTGCCTTCGGTTTTAGTAACGCGTGTCAATCCAGCAGCCCGCCGGTCAGTCAATTTGAGTTCAAACTCAGAGAAATCCCTGCTTGTTGTGCAAGCCTATGGAGCCGGGAAAACGGCATATTGGGGCTCTCCGGGAGATTGGAGACGTGCCTTAGCGAGCCCCGATCAGAAAAGAGAATTTACTATTTTTTGGCAAAGTGTAACCGAGTGGCTTGGTTCTGGTGTGGTGGAGCGCTTGAAAATACAAAATCCGGAAGAGGATATATTTCGGGGATCAGAAATCTCTCTCGAGGTGGATGCATTGGGAGGAAACTTTGAGCCTTCTCTCGATGCGATGATCGAGGCAAATATTTCAGGCCCTAACCAATATAGTCAGCTGATCAACCTTTATCCCGAAGGTGGGCGGGCAGGGGCTTACTCAGGAAAATTTAAGCCCATGATAGCAGGTAATTATCAGCTGGATTATTTGCTCAAGTTTCCGGATGGGGAAAAACTCCGACAAACTTCCTACCTCAGTGTTGGAGATTCCAGTGCTGAGGCATTGGATGTGAGATATACGGAAAGGGATCTTCAAATGATCGCTACCCTGACGGGTGGAAAATTTTCCAAGATCGCTGATTTCGACTCCAAGTGGCGTCCTGCTTTGTCGGATCGTATGCCCACGGTATCCCAAAAAATGAGCCTTGCTAAAATCTGGCCTATTTTTGTTTTACTGTTCTTTTTTGCCGGGGCTGAGTGGATCTTAAGACGTAAGGAGGGCTTAAAATGAAAAAGAATTTCCTTCTCTTTGGCTTCCTTCTTTTTCATTTCTGTTTATCTGCGCAGGAAAGTAACCTGCTCAACAACCAGGCCACTCAGGAATTAAATCAAACAACTACTGCTCCAGTTCGTTCTGATTTGGATAAAACTCTGGACGAAGCAGAAAAAAAGTTGGGATCCTCCATTGTAGGGGAGCGGGTAGGGGCGGCCAAGCTACTGGGGAAGTATCCCAACGCCCGGGGCACCTATCTTTTGCTCAGTGGATTGGATGATGAGAGTGCCTTGGTGAGGCGTGCCAGTATTGTTTCAATCATTGAACACTTTGATTCCGGCCAGTCCATGTATGACCGGGCCATTGCTGAAAAAGTTTTTTCCAAGATTGGAGATCCTGATGTTGAGGTTAGGCGGGAAATATCCGGGATGATTCCGCGTTTATCGATCGGATTGATGCGATCAGGATTTGAGCGTACTCTTGTCAATGGGCGGCCTGTTTTTCGTTCCGTTCCGGGCAATTTGAGGGAAGATTTATTAAACATGGGACTGTCTGCTTTGCTCGATGGTGATTCCATTGTCCGTCAAAATGTTCTCAAGCACCATACAAGAATCAGGCTTCCTCTACCTGCTTCCACTCTTGCACAACTACTCTCGGATAAGGATTCAGCTGTGGTTTTATCTGCATTGGATTACATCCGTATTCATGCCGGTGATGATTCCGTTTTAGCAAAAGTTGAAGTCCTGGCACAGCATCCGGAACTGGGCATTCGGGCGAAAGTAATTTCAGTAACCAGAAGCCTCGCTCACTCTTTTCCTCTGTATCGCGGAGTTTTAAGAAGAATGATTTCGGATGAATCTATCGAAATTTCTGCCCAGGCTGCTGTTGAAATCGCCAGATTTGGGGAAACTTTACCTGAGGATGCCGTGCAAAGGATTGAGCAATACCTCATGGAAGCACAGGGGTTGCATGGTAAAGTGGAAACTGTTTTTTACGGACTTTCTTCTCTTGGTGACACAGGGCTGAGGATTTACAAAAAATTAACCACTCACCGTAGTGATAAATTGCGCTCACAGGCATGGCAGCGTTTTCTTTCCCTATCCCGTGGATGGAATAAACCAGAAGTCTGGCTGCCTGCCTTGGGCGACCGGGATGAAGAAGTGAGAACATCGGTGATTGTTACCTTACGAGGCAGACTGCCCTCGTTGGATGAAGAGTCAGTCCGGGAGTTAAGTTCCAGTGAATTCAGCGATGTTCGTGCTTTCGCTGCGGAAAGCCTCCTGTCCGCTGAGTCCGAGGTGGTGGAATCCTGTTTTTTTGATCTATTGATTGATGAAGACAATTTGGTTCGTGCCACCACTCTGCGGGTGTTGGCAAATTTGAAGACAAATGGGTGGGAAAAGATTCACCAGCAATCATTAAGAGACGAAGAATACGCCATTCAGCGGGCTGCCATGGACGGGTTGATCATGAACCGTGCCGCGGGAGAGAAAATACTGCGGGATTATCTTAGCAGTTATCCAAATACAAAAATCTCCCACGCAATTCGGGCGGAACTTAATCGGTAGCGAGTTTGATGAAAAGGAAAGGAAAAATCATTCTCTTGTTATTACTCTCTTTGGGTAAAACAGCTGTTTTTTCTGATGCCCAATCTGCTTCTTCGGAAGAATCTGCTATTCGGATAATGCAGCTAAGAAGGGAAGGAGATGTCAGAATCAGATACCCCGATGCACTCCCGAGTTTACTTGCTTTTATGAATGAGCACGCTCGGGTTACATTTGATACCGACCCCTTGTTTATTGATGATCTTACCGATGAAAGACTTTTCGAAAATCCAATCCTTTACATAAATTGCGATGAACTACCCAATTACGATTTTTCAGTCGATGAAAATGATGCTCTCCGCCAGTATTTGGAGCTGGGTGGCTTCTTATATCTCGATGCCGGGATAAAAGCTTCCTTTTTGGGGACAGATTTGGGTCATAGTTATGCTGCCTGGGAGGAGAGAGTCGAGGTTGGTGAGTGGTTCTCTCAGATATTTCCTGAAAAAAGTTTCATTCCTTTAGCCCGGAACCATGATCTTTTTCGAACTTTTTACAAGGGTTTGCCCAAAAATGAAGACCTGAAACTGGAAGAGAATCAAAAGCGTCTGCCGGAAACCGTTTTAAGCTTTGTGGAGCAGGAGAAATGGCCACAGGGTACTTACTCGCTGGTGGGAATAAAAGTAAAGGGCAGGCTTGCCTGCCTCGCATCCCCAATTTGTGCAATGGGGTGGGGAAGGGATGAGTTTGGGTCATGGATTCCTCCTATCTCCTTTCGTATCCGGGAATCTGCTGATGATTTTGATGAAACCCTAAAACTCGCTTCTTTTGCGGGCAATACCTATGAAGTCACCAGGGAGGACGGTCTGCAGGATGAAATTTTTGTTATGCCTGGGCAAAGACCGATGTGGGTACGGGAACCTACAGGAAGATGGAGAATATTTAAGTACTATTCCGGTGAAGAAATCAGCAACTATGCTCATTCCTTTTATGCCAGATTGGGAACCAATATTTTTCTTTATGCCTTGCTAAACTAGGCTATTTTTCGCTTTTCTTAAAACTGAATGAACCAGGAAGATATATTTCCCACACCACCGGAAGCACCCCCGCCCACTCTTCGTTCAAGAATCTATTCCTCTCCTTATTTCTGGTGGATTCTTACTTTCCTGTTACTGGCAATCGTGGTGATGTGGATGCCCAGTCAGTGCACCATGGATGCATTACAGGTTCAATCCAAAGAGGTGGAGAATTTAGACAATCTTCCCTTTGTTGATCAGGAAAAGGAACTTTCGCAAAAAGCGGATGGTCTTTGGTATTTGACCGGAAAGGATGTTCCTTACGAAGGTGTTGCGGTTACTTATCATCCAACTGGTGAAATGAAGACACGCACCAAATTTGTCGAAGGTGTTGCTATCGGACTGATTGAGGAGTGGGATATGAATGGTTCCACAGTAGGTCCGCGGTTTAAAGGAGAATTTTCCCGCTGAATAGGTGGGAAGACCTCCTTGTTCAGTTCGTATTTAATTGTCTTAGCCGAGCATGCACTAGGGATGCGGCCAAAAGCATAGGGGCAATGAAATTGAGCAATGGAAACATCCAAAAGAAGGAGGCAATGGCTCCATGAACCAGGCTACCCGGTTTTCTGATTCTTAGTTCCCGGGGGATTCTGTGCTCAATGATTTGTCCAAACTCCCTGCCCAGTAGATAACCACCAAGCAGAATTTGAAGAAGCAATCCGAGAGGAGGAATAAAAAACGCAACCAATAAGAGTGGGGAGCAAATAAGATAAATCACCAGGCTCCAAAGGATAAAACGCAGGGAACTGATTGATGATTCTACCATACCCGGAGGTTTTTCCCAGACAGACTCAGGATAGTGTTCCTGCTGTACTGCATCCAGGGCACTGTCTAGAAACAGGCCCAAAAAGGCAGCGTATACACTTGCCAGAAAAAAATAGCCAACCATGGCGATGAATAAACTTCCAAAAACCGCAGCAAGTCCGCCTAACCAACCATCTGCCCAGCTCATCCAACCGGTAAGAGATGAATTTAAATTTCCGACGAACTGAAAAAGCAAACCACCCACAAGTAGTACCATCAAAAAGATTGTGCCTAGGCTTAACAAAATCGCCCATAAAACGGGCTTCCATAGTTTGGGGTCTCGAAGCTGCGAGGCAGCCAGAAAATAATCTCTAATTACATTCCTCATCTTAGAAAGAACCCATATTCATCGAATTAAGTCGATGTATTAGCAAGGTTTTAAGCGGTAATTTGATTTTCAAGTGGACAAGTGATTACTTCATTCTAATAAATTGTATCGTGGAAATGGATAAGGGGAATCATGGCTGACCACAAATATACAGCGGACAGCATCAAGTCGCTCGACTGGAAGGAGCACATCCGTCTGCGTCCCGGTATGTACATTGGCAAACTCGGTGATGGCTCCTCCGAGGATGATGGTATTTATGTTTTGCTCAAAGAGGTCCTGGATAACTGTATCGATGAGTTTGTCATGGGCTTCGGTAAGCAAATCGAAGTGGAGTGCGATGGACAGGTGGTCACCGTGCGTGACTATGGACGCGGAATTCCCCTGGAAAAACTGCTCGATTGTTCAAGCAAGATCAATACTGGGGCAAAGTACGATTCCGAAGCATTTAAGAAGTCGGTTGGACTAAATGGGGTAGGGATAAAGGCAGTTAATGCACTTTCCACCAAATTTGATATTCAGGCATTCAGAGAAGGGGAAACCCGTCGGATTGAATTTGCCTGTGGGGATGTTCAATCCATCGATAAGAAAAATAAATCCACCAA
>JAYPZT010000011.1:0-18287 GCA_038136415.1 Opitutales bacterium | reverse complement strand
TGCAAATTGGGCAGTATTTGCAAAAAACGGTTCAGATCTCACAACCTGGGCAATACGAGTGGCTAGGGAAAAAACGGGGAGAGAATATGTCATTAAGGCCAAGGGTGCTTATCATGGCGTAGATGCGTGGTGTGACCCTGGTTTAGGCGGTCGGATTTCATCTGACCGGTCGCATGTACTTGAATTTGATTGGAATGATTTTGATCAATTAGATTCACATTTTAAAAATTATGATGGTCAAATAGCGGCGATTATTCTCACTCCCTATCATCATCCTTCTTTTGGTCCCTCTGTTCTTCCTCAAGAAAATTTTTGGAACCGCGTAGAAATGCTCTGCAAGGAAAGTGGTACCGCTTTGATTTTAGATGATGTTCGTTGCGGATGGAGAATAGATGATTATGGTTCTCATAAATACTTTGGCTTTACCCCGGATATGGCTATATACTCCAAAGCGTTAGGTAATGGTTATGCAATATCTTCATGCGTAGGGACTGATGAATACCGAGGGGGGGCATGCGAGGTTTTTCTTACTGGTAGTTGCTGGAATGATTCCATTGCTATGGCTGCCGCTTTAGCATGCTTGAGAATTTCAGAAAAAGAAAAAGTAGCTAGTTCTGTGATGAAAAAAGGGAAGGAATTTTGCGAGCAATTTGAGGCATTAGCTGAAAAATTTGGTGTTCCTCTCAAAATGACAGGCGTGCCATCTATGCCGTATCCATGGATTGAAGGGGACGAAAATCTTTTTCAAATTCAAAAATTATGTAAGGTAGCCACCAAATACGGACTCTATTTTCATCCACACCATAATTGGTTTATTAGTGATGCGATGAAGGAAAAAGATGTTTTAGAAACATTAACACTTTCGGAAAGAGTGTTTGAAGACTACTTGTCTGAAAGTTGAAACGATTTCATCTTACTTCTTCTTTTCGATTATTGAGTGCGAGGATTCAAATTGTCTTTCCCCGTTTTTTCGAACAAGTTATTGCTCTTTTCAGATTACTCTAATGATAGATGATTCTTCCATATTAATTACCGGCGGCACCGGCTCTTTTGGTAAAGAATTGATAAGGACTCTATTAAGAAAATTCTCTCCTCGTCGCATCATTGTTTACTCTCGTGATGAATGGAAACAATCTGAAATGCAGGCTGACCCTGACTTCAATCATAGTTCAGTCCGGTTTTTTTTGGGTGATGTTAGAGATAAGGATCGATTATCGTTAGCTATGCGTGGTGTGGATTATGTCATTCATGCTGCTGCATTAAAGCAAGTTCCTGCCGCCGAGTACAATCCTCACGAATTTATCAAAACCAATGTAAATGGTGCCACCAATGTAGTGGAGGCAGCCATCAGTACAAATGTTAAGAAAGTAGTCGCTTTGAGTACGGATAAAGCCGTAAATCCAGTTAATCTGTATGGTGCGACAAAGCTATGTTCCGATAAGGTCTTTATCGCGGCAAATAGTTATGCTGGTGGTGGTGGTCCAATTTTCTCGGTTGTGCGTTATGGAAATGTAGTCGGTAGTAGAGGAAGTGTCATTCCCTTATTCCAAAAGCAAAGGAAGGACGGAAGATTAACGATTACTAACCCGGATATGACCAGGTTTTTGATTACTTTGCAACAGGGCGTTGATTTTACCTTGTCGAGTCTCATAGATATGGTGGGAGGGGAACTCTTTGTTCCTAAAATTCCTGCTTGTTCAGTAGGCCAAATTGCTGAGGTTCTTGCTCCCAAGTCACAAATTGAGATTATCGGTCTTAGACCTGGGGAAAAAATGCATGAAATTCTTATACCTTCAGACGAAGCAAGAAATGTGATTGAATTCGATAATCATTTTATCATCCAGCCGGTGCAAGCATTTTGGGGTAATAAAATTGGAGTTCTTGGAGGAAAGAGCTGTTCAGAAGATTTTCACTACGCGAGTAATCAAAATTGTGATTTGTTGAACAACTCTCAACTGACTGAGTTGCTGGTTGATTATCTTCCCTAAAGTAAGCCTACTTTTTTGGATATTTTAGCCCGTATAACCGATCCATCTGCTTCGCCTTTTGTCGTTGCCGAATTGTCGGGCAATCATGGTGGTAAGCTTGAAAAAGCAATCCAATTAGTTGTTGAAGCAAAACAAGCTGGTGCTGACGCTATCAAATTACAAACTTACCGACCAGATACGATTACAGTTGAGGGTAAAGATGATCGCTTTCTTCTAAAATCAGGACTTTGGAAAGGGAAGTATCTCCATGACCTTTACCATGAGGCCATGACTCCATGGGAATGGCATCCTATTCTTGCCCAAGAGGCATCCAAATTAGATATGGTTTGCTTTAGTTCTCCCTTTGACGAATCAGCAGTCGACTTTTTGGAAGAATCGATAGACCCTCCATTGTATAAAGTTGCCTCTTTTGAACTTAATCATTTTCCACTACTTACCAAAATCGCTCATACGGGGAAGCCTGTTATGGCAAGCACTGGAGTTTCCCAAAAAGATGAGATTGACGACGCACTAAGAGTTTTACGAGCCTCTGGTTGCTCTGAGATTATTCTTTTGCACTGTGTGAGTGAATATCCTGCACAACCTAAAGATTTTTGTTTGCAGAACATGGTTGATTTAAAGAAGGCTCATCATGTCGAGTATGGGTTATCTGACCACTCAATGGGGAATGTTGTAGCAATCGCTGCTACAGCACTGGGGGCAAGAGTTATAGAGAAGCACCTGTGTTTAGATCGTGATGAGGAATCTATAGATGGTCAGTTTTCTATGCTACCTGATGAATTTGCCGAAATGGTTCAAAGTGTTCGTATGACTCATTTAGCTATTTCTGGTAAAAAAGATATGCCTCTATCTCCTTCTGCTTTTAAACGATCAATTTTAGTTTCATCACCGATTTCTGTGGGAGATCAATTTACTGAAAAAAATATCCGTATCGCTCGGCCAAGTGGTGGATTGTGCCCGAGTAGATGGGATGAAATCTTAAATTGTCGTGCAAATAAAGATATGGCTGTGGGACATCCTCTCAGTGAGGATGATTGGATCAAAGAATGAGCTAATTTTGTATCCCGTTCCTAGTTGTGTTATCTTAATTGGTGCCGACTTCCAATAATAAGCCTATTGAAATTACGATTCCAACCTTTGAGGGTTCGCCTGAAGAGCGTTTGAGATCTGCTTGTATTTGGGTTTCAGAAAACTCTCCTGGGCGCCAACTGACCTTAGAAGAAATTGGTCAAGTGATGGGGGTTACCAGAGAAAGGGTCAGGCAAATTGAAGCTCACGCCCTTCGAAAACTCAGGCATCCTTCAAGGATTAGATTTTTGAGATAAGTATAGC
This sequence comes from Opitutales bacterium, assembly GCA_038136415.1. GTDB lineage: Bacteria > Verrucomicrobiota > Verrucomicrobiia > Opitutales > Seribacteraceae > Chordibacter. The sequence goes on along the minus strand of JAYPZT010000011.1, from coordinate 14,967 downwards.
TGAAGAATTAAGAATCTTTGAAGCAAAAGAATAACCTTAATCGATCAGCATTTCTTTGGCAGATTTACCTTGTGGAATCATAGGTAATACATGCTCGGTGTAGGGAACGATGACCTCTAAAAGGTAAGGCTCATCTGCCTCCAGCATTTCCTTCATAGCCTCACGAAGGTCTTCGCGTTTGGTAACTCTTCTGGCTTTTACCCCAAATCCCTCACACATCTTGATATAATCTGGATAAATAGCATCCAGGTTATCTGGACCGCCAATATTTTCTGGATCACACAAGATAGTATGACCACGTACAGATTCATAAAAACGGTCTTCCCACTGTACGACCATGCCAAGATGCTGATTATTGAGTAACAAGCACTTTGCATTGATCTTCTCAATTTTTGCGGTGGCTAACTCCTGCACATTCATCAGAAATGAGCCATCACCATCAATATCTATGACCTCTTTGTCCGGTCTGGCAACTTTTGCCCCCACCGCAGCTGGATATCCAAAGCCCATAGTGCCTAAGCCTAAAGAAGAAATGTAGGTTCTGGGCTCTTTGAAGCGGTAATACTGTGCCGCCCACATTTGGTGCTGACCAACACCAGTGGTAATAATCGCTTCACCTTTGGATTCCTGGTAAAGAATATCTACTGCCTCCTGGGAGGTGATATGTTCGCCTTGTTCATACTTAAATGGATGCTGTTCTTTCCATTCTGAAATGGTTGTACTCCATTCTTTTATCTGTGGCTTTTCGAAACCATTTTGCTTGATAAGCTCTACCAGTCTTTGCAAAGCGTATTTGATTTCAGATTGAATAGGGAAGTGGGCATGAACATTTTTATTGTGCTCGGACTGGTCTACATCGAAATGAATCACATAGGCTTCTGGAGCATACTTGCTCACTACTCCAGTGATCCGGTCATCAAAGCGGGCACCAGCACAAATAAGCAGGTCGCTCTCGCAAACGGCCCAATTACCAGCGACTGTTCCATGCATCCCATACCAGTAGAGGGATTGCTCATGGTCAGGGTCAAAGGCTCCAAGCCCCATGAGTGTATGAGCAACAGGTAGCCCGGTTAATTCAGCGAATTCTCTTAATTCTTTGTGTGCTTCAGCAGAGATGATGCCTCCGCCAGTATAAAGTACTGGCTTCTTAGCCTTGGAAATTAGCTCAAGAACCTCGCTTAACTCCTCATCAGTAGCTTTGGGGTGATCAAGTTTGTAACCCTCAAGTTCCGCAACTTCATTTGGAAAAAAAGGTTCGAAAACTTTTTGCTGAACATCCTTTGGTATATCAATGACCACGGGTCCAGGCCTGCCGCTCGTAGCTAAGTAGAAAGCTTCCTTAACAACTTTTGGTAAATCCTCAGCAGTTAAGACAAGGTAGCTGTGCTTAACGATGGGTAGGGTCATCCCAAAAAAATCAGTCTCCTGGAAAGCAGCTTTACCAATAAATTGTTGGTAAACTTGCCCGGTAATTGCAACTAAAGGAATACTATCCATGTAAGCATCCGCGATACAGGTAACCAGGTTGGTAGCACCCGGGCCAGATGTTGCCATACACACACCGGCCTTGCCAGTGGCACGGGCATATCCATGAGCCATAAAGCCGCCACCCTGCTCCTGGCGGGGTAGGATCGTTCGGATCTTTTTTGAACGGGTCAAAGATTGGTGCAGTTCCATGGACGCTCCGCCGGGGTAAGCAAAGACCACATCGACTCCCTCGCGTTCAAGGGCAGATACAAGAACATCTGCCCCCTTCATGGCGGGACCTTGCTCGCCGGCTGGAAGAGGTTTTTCGGATCGTATGGATTCTATGCTCATCTTTCTAAAGGAAAGTTATTAACATGTCTGATTGTAGCATTGTTTTCAAGGTGAAAGGGAACACCTTGGGTATCTAAGCAGTGAGCTTCATATTAAAGAAGTTCTTTAAGCTCCGATACAGAGAGAGAGAGGTTGGCGGCTTCAGACTCCTCAAAAACATTTTCCAGTAACTTTCTCTTCTTTGTTTGTAATTGTAAGACTTTTTCTTCCACCGTTCCTGAGGTGATCAATTTATAAACGGATACATTTTTATCCTGTCCAATACGATGGGCACGATCCGTTGCCTGAGCTTCAGCAGCTGGATTCCACCAGGGATCAAAATGCACGACCATATCAGCTGCGGTAAGATTTAATCCAGTTCCGCCAGCTTTTAATGAAATGAGAAAGACCGGGATAGAGTCATCATTTTGAAAACGGTCAACTTGACTCATTCGATCCTTTGACGAACCGTCCAAATAACAGAAATTGAGCCCTGCACTCTCCACTTCTGCTTTCAAAATTTTCAGCATTTTAACAAATTGCGAAAAAACCAGCATTCGGTGACCTCCTTCCAATGCATTGTAAAGAAGTTCACGAAATGCATTCAGCTTACATGAGCTAAAGGTTTCAATCTCGGGGTCAATTAACCTTGGGTCGCAGCAAACTTGGCGAAGCCGAAGAAGTTGGGTAAGGGTTTGCATGCGCATGGCTCCCTCATTAGCACCTGAGTTTGCCAATTTATCCAGTTCTGTCTCAGCAGTTTTTCTGGCTTGTTCATAGGAAGCCCTTTGATCCTCGGTCAGTTTCAAGTAAAGAACTTGTTCGATTTTTTCCGGAAGTTCAGGCGCAACTTCCTTTTTCGATCTTCTTAACAGATAGGGAGCTGCTTGTTTGAGTATTCTCTGCTCGTGCCAAATTCTCTCATCTCCCCTCGTTCCCTCTGGTAATTTGGGATTTGCACCAGGTAATAAAAACTCTAGCAGAGAAAGAAGATCTGATACACTATTTTCGATGGGAGTACCAGTAAGCAGCATCCGACCCTCAGAGTTGAGCGATGCAGTTGCTTTGGCATTTTGAGTACGTCTGTTTTTTAAGTGCTGAGCTTCATCCCCAATAATACAAAGAAAGGGAAAATCTTTAAACATTTCCAAATCTCGGGTCAGCGTACCATAGGAAGTGATCACAAGATCGAATTTCCCAATGTGAGAGGGGATAGTTGCTCGGTTGGGACCATGGTGAGAATAAACGGAGAAGGATGGGCAAAATTTCTCAGCTTCACGTTTCCAGTTCTCTACCAATGAAGCTGGACAAATTACCAAAGAGGTTTTGGCAGGGCCTCCGCGCTTCCTTAGGCAGGAGAGAAAGGCTAAGGTTTGCAGAGTTTTGCCTAAACCCATTTCATCCGCCAAAATGCCACCTAAACCATGATCAAACAGATGGAGCATCCACGCTGTTCCAGTTGTCTGGTAAGGGCGAAGAATGTTTTCAAGTCCATCCTGAGGCGATGGTTTCTTGAGGGAAGAAAGGTTTCGCAATGCGATACTGCGTTTCCTCCATTGAGCTGGTGGTTGAAACCTCGGGTCAGATTCGATGAGTATTTCCTCCAATGCAGTCGATTGGAATCGTGAAACAGAGTAGTTCGATTGGGCAAGGAGAGGGGCTTCTGGGTTGCCTGATGACTGCCTTTGAGTTTTTGCTATTTTATTTCGTAAATCTTTAGTTAATAGATAGGTATGATTTCCGTGTTTAACGTGATTTCGACCAGTTGAGAGGGCATGCTCAATAGCATCAATTGGGGTGTCTCCAGCTTCGATACTCGCATGAACTTCGATTGAGTCTTCACTTTCTTTTGCTTCAATGCGGAGTGTGGCAGCTTTGATGTTTGAGGTATGTCTTCGGAAATTTTCAGTAAATTTTGCTTCATGATCGATTTCGAATTCCTCTTGGTACAAGGCTAGAAAATCCAGAACTTTTGCTGGGTCCCGAAGCCACCACCAATGCCGGTGAGCCCGGTCCCTGATAAACGACCATTCTCGTAATAGTCTCAAAACCTGGTTGTATGATGGATGAGAAGCACCAGGTAAAATGATCCGCAAATATTCAGTGGAACCCTCTACTTCGATTGGTGGTCCCTCATATTCTGGTTCATCGGATTTCAAAGTGAAAGAATCCTCTTCTTCTTTTTCGGTAACTGTTCTTTGGACTTTAGGTGGAGAACTAGGTGGTGGTTTACCTATCTCATCAGATATTCTTTCAAGACCAGATTCAGTCCATTTTAAGGGATTGTCAGGTGAATTTGCCGGGAAAAAACACTCAATCTGATCAAGGAGTTTCAGAAGTTCGAAGCATTGCTCTAGGTTCAGTTGAAGAAAAGAGGTAATCTTTCCTCCGCACCATTGGGAAAGTGCAAATAGGGCGGACCTTTCAGCATCGGGAAGTTCTGCCAAATCATCCATCTTGCACTTTTCGGGAGGAATTTTGGTGCCTGAGCTAGTTTCCAATTCTACTTTGGCAGGTATTGCATCTCTCTGTACGCAACCAGCGAGAGAAGGTGGGAGTAAGATACGCAGTCTCACTCAGGCAAAACTTAGGAGTTTAATGAGAGAGCGGATATAGATTGTTGAAGACCTGTGCCTGCCGGTCCACCTCCCATAGCAAAGTCAGCTTTTCCTCCCCCTTTACCCCCAATCTTTTCAGCCAGTTCGCTAATGTATGTGCCTGCTTTGTGACCGGCTTCAATTGCGGCAGGCGAGCAGATACAGACCATGGAACTCTTTTTGCCTTGTTCAGATGCCAGAAGGACAACGGAGGGCTCACTTCGTTTGTTTATTTGAGCAGTTAGTCCCCTCAAATCATTTGGATTAAGATTGGGAACGAAACCGTGAATAATTCTGATACCGTCAACCACTTTTGCCGATTCTATCAAGCTATCTGCAATCCCTGCCTGACTTTTTTGTTCAATAGAGCGGAGTTGTTTTTCTAATTCCTTCGATTTATTACTTAATTGTTCAACCCGTTGAAGCAATTCATTGGGTTGGCACCCTAACTTTTGGGAGACTTGATGGTAATCATTGACCCTATTACTTACCCATTCGTATGCAGAAATTCCAGCAACTGCCTCAAGTCTTCTTGTCCCAGCAGAGATGGCAGATTCGGAAAGTATACGAATAGAGCCAACTTCTCCCGTAGACCGAACATGAGTTCCTCCGCAGAGTTCCTGACTCCATCCTCCCAAATCGACTACCCTTACAAATTCCCCATATTTATCGCCAAAAAAAGCAATTACACCATCCGGCTTTTCGGAAAAAGGAATTTCATAAGTTTCGACTTTATCATTTTGTAGGAGTTTTTCGTTGGCTACTCTCTCGATAGTTTGAAGTTGTTCAGGAGAGACACCTTCGTAATGGGAAAAATCGAATCTCAAGCGGTCATCTTCCACAAGAGAACCGGCTTGCCTGACATGATCACCCAGCACCTCCCTCAGTGCCCAATGTAAAATATGGGTGGCAGTATGATGGCGCTGAATGGCGAGCCTTCTTGGTATATCCACATTCAAAGTTATGGAATTTCCGATCATATGATTGGGGGCGGATGAGCTCTCAATCTGATGCAGAAACCTGCCTTGGGAATCTTTGATCACATTGCTTATTTTGAAGCTCTCTTGCTCAAATTTAATAATGCCCGAGTCTCCAACTTGTCCACCCATCTCAGCATAGAGAGGTGATTGATCAACCACCAAAAAAGTTTGATCATTGGAAGAGACTAAATCCGTGCATGTTGCAGTAAAATTGAGGAGGTTTGAATGTTCAAACCCACAAAATTCAGTGGAATCAACGGAATGTTCATCTTCACTTACGATAATATCAATGGACTTGTGAGCTTCACGGGCACGCTTCTTTTGCTGCTCCATTTCCGCCTCGAATTCGGCATGGTTAATAGTAATTCCACATTCCCTTGCCATAAGCTCGGTAAGATCAAGAGGGAATCCATAGGTATCGTATAATTTAAAAGCAAAAACTCCCGAGAGTTCAGAACCCTTTTCGATGGTTTCTGTTTCACGGGTAAAAAGTTCAATTCCACGATCTAGGGTCTTATTGAATGATTCTTCTTCAGCCCTGAGAGTTTTTTGTATCAATTCTTCTCTCGTTTTTAATTCGGGAAAAGTTTCTCCCATTTGATCAATCAAAACTGGGGAGAGTTTATAAAAAAATGGATCAGAAAATCCGAGAGTTCGTCCGTATTTTACTGCTCTCCTAAGAATTCTCCGAAGTACATAATTCCGGTCATTATTACCGGGAAGAATTCCATCGGCTATGGAAAAAACGAGTGCTCTTAGATGATCCGCAATCACTCTGAAAGCGATGTCAATTTCTTCCTCTTCACTCTGGGGCTTTCCTCCGGAGGGTAGGGTAGACTGATAGCTTTTTCCGGAGAGTTCTTCGAGTTTCTCAAAAATTGGAGAAAAAATATCTGTATCGTAGTTTGATGCGGGTATGGAAAAATCAGTAAAATTCTTGGTCGACTGAATTACGGATGTGACCCGCTCAAACCCCATTCCGGTATCAACATGTTTAGCTTTTAGGGGAGAAAAAGTTCCGTCTTTATCGGCGTTGAATTGGATGAAAACAAGATTCCATATTTCTATACACAAGTGAGAGTCTTGGTTTACGAGCTTCCCCTTGCTGTCTCCATTCGGGGTTAAATCAAGATGAAGTTCAGAACAAGGGCCGCAGGGACCCGTTTCTCCCATCATCCAGAAATTATCCTTTTTCCCCCCGGATACCACATGAACCGAGGGGTCGAGGCCAGCGGATTTGAAAATTGCAGACCAGATAGAATGTGCTTCCTCATCAAACTCAGCCGGGTCACCATCTTTTGGCTCATAAACGGTGGCATAGAGTCTTTGAGGGGGGAACTTCCAAACATCCACTAGGAGTTCCCAAGCCCATTCAATTGCATCCTTTTTGAAATAATCGCCGAAAGACCAATTACCAAGCATCTCGAAAAAAGTGTGATGATAGGTATCCAAGCCCACATCTTCTAGGTCATTGTGTTTTCCTCCTGCCCGGATGCACTTTTGGGTATCAGCAGCTCGCGTGAATGGTGCTTTTTGATCTCCTAAAAAATAAGGAACGAATTGGTTCATTCCCGCATTGGTAAATAATAAATTCGGAGACTCTGGTAAGAGAGAGGCAGAGGTGACAATCTCGTGCTTTTTTTGGGCAAAAAAATCAAGAAAAGACTGTCTGATTTCTCTAGCTTTCACTTTTCTGAAGGTGGGAGGTGGTTTACTGGATACGGGAGAGAATTGCAGTACCCATATCATGAGTTCCCACCGAATTTTCACCCTGTGAAATATCACCTGTCCGAAAACCGGCACGGATTGTTTCTTTAACCGCGTTTTCGATTGCTAGGGCTGCATCCTCCAAACCAAAGCTGTACCTTAACATCAGTGCTGCACTTAAAACCTGGGCACATGGGTTTGCGAGTCCTTTTCCTGCAATGTCGGGAGCTGTGCCACCAGCAGGTTCGTAAAGCCCGAAGGGAAGATCGTGGGAATTTCTACCAGTGCCCAGGCTGGCGGAAGCCAGCATGCCAAGGGATCCACAAATGACGGCGAGTTCATCTGATAAGATATCACCAAACATATTTTCGGTCAGTAAAACATCAAACTGATTAGGGTTTCGAACGAGCTGCATGGCTGCGTTGTCCACATACATGTGAGAGAGCTCAATCGATGGATCCATTTCTTTGACAATTTCAGAAACTGTTTGGCGCCATAAAACTGAGGTTTCCAATACATTTGCCTTGTCCACGGAGCAGATTTTTTTGCCTCTCAAAGCTGCTGCTTTCACTGCAACTTCAGTAATTCTCCTAATTTCCCCAGTTTGATAAATCATGGTATCAAGGGCTTCTTTTTCGCCATTCTCAAGCTGACGAGTGGTCTTTGGCTGTCCAAAGTAAATGCCTCCGGTTAATTCACGGATACAAAGAACATCAATCCCAGCAGAAGCAACATCTGCCCGCAGCGGAGATAAATCCGCTAATTCGGGAAATAGGTTACCAGGTCGGATATTAGCAAAGAGCTCAAAAGCTTTTCGCAAAGGGAGCAGGGCAGCTCTCTCGGGCTGTTCCTTTGGGGGAAGGCTTTCCCATTTTGGACCACCCACTGAACCAAACAAAATAGCATCAACTGCTTTACATGCCTCCAGCGTACTATCAGGGAGAGCATTTCCGTGATTATCTATCCCAATTCCTCCAACATCATGGGTGGTGGTTTCACAATCGAAATGGTAAATTTGGCCAGCTTTTTCCAAAGCTTCCAACGCCACTGACATTACTTCCGGCCCGATTCCATCACCGGGTAAGTTGGTAAAACGAATAGTTTTCATCGAAAAAAGGGTCTATTCATACGGAAAGTTTAGATTCCTGCAAAGAGCAAAAAAGTGGAAGCCTGGAGAAGTAACAATCGTTGACAAAATATTGGGCTGAATATTTAATGAAAGATTAAATTACAGTCTAGTCCACGAGGACGGGCAATTTTGCTCGTCTTTTTTTTTACATAAATCCGCCAATAATTCTACACCACCTATGAGCAGCGAAATCCTCGCAGTCCTTGAATACATGGAGAAAGAGAAGGGTATCAGTCGCCCAGACATGATCACCACGATTGAAAACGCGATCAAAGCCGCCGCTGAAAGGGGTGGAGCCAATTCTCAACCCAGTGAGGTACGTGTTGAAATCAACCAAAAAACTGGTGCACTTAAGGCTTGGACTTTGCTTACCGTTGCAGAATCAGTCTCTGATACCGCCCGGGAAATTCATTTGGACAAAGCCCGCCTCTATGCCGATAACCCGCAGATTGGAGATATAGTTGAACGTGAGATGGATCCTGCTTACCTTGGTCGTATCGCGGCCAAAACTGCTGAGCAGGCAATCAAGCAAAGGCTCCGCCAATTCGAAAAGGAACATATTTACGACGAGTTTCGGGATCAGGTTGGAAATCTGATCACAGGAACCGTCCGTCGCAAAGAACGCGGAGATTTGATTGTCGAAGTTGGTAAAGCTGAGGCTCTTTTGCCCTGGCGTGAACAGGCTCCTGGCGAAGATTGGGTGCCTGGTGAAAGAATTAGATGTTTACTGGTGAAACTTGAACAACAGGGCCGTGGGCCAGAGCTGATTTTAAGCCGCTCCAGTCTCAATTTCGTTAGAAAACTTTTCGAAATGGAAGTTTCGGAAATTTCTGACGGTACGGTTTCCTTGGCGGCAATGGCTAGAGAGCCTGGTTACCGTACAAAAGTGTGCGTGAAAAGCACAGATCCAAAGGTTGATCCTGTGGGTGCTTGCGTGGGTGCCAGGGGAGGCCGTGTTAAAAGCATTGTTCGTGAAATGAACGGTGAAAAAGTTGATATTGTTCGTTGGTTTGAAGACCCAACCGAACAGCTTATCGAAGCACTTAAGCCTGCTACACCTCAGAACATCAACTTAGACAGGGATAAGCGCAGGATGTATTTTGAAGTAAAAGAAGATGATTTGTCCGTAGCTATTGGCAGAAAAGGAATCAACGCACGACTTACCTCACGTTTGCTTGGTTGGAAACTGGATATTGGAAAAGTCGTGGTCAAGGAAGTTGGCTTTGACGAACGCAAGACAAAAGCGGCTGAAGGACTCACCTCTGTGGGTATCGAATTTGAGGTTGCAGATCGTTTGGTAGCCTTTGGTTTGGTTAGCCCCGAGGCATTTGAAGGAGTTACCTCAACTGATCTTGTGGGGCTTGGTTTCGAAGAAAGTATTGCTGATGATATTTTGTCTAAGGTCTCTTCTGGTTCCTCTGAAGAAGGCTGATCTTTCAATACACAGGTAACCATCTTAAAAATATGAGTGTTCGAATCCATGCAATTGCCAAGGAAACAAACAAAACCAGCAAAGAGGTAATTGAGATTCTGGCAGGGCGCGGATACGAAATTAAAAGTGCTTCCTCTACCATCGATAACATTACTGCTCAGTCTCTAATAGACGAACTGAACAAGCAGAGCCCAAAAGAGAAGTCTCCCGATGAATCAATCGAATCTTCCTCTGCACAGGAAACTTCTTCAGAGCCAGATGCAAAGAAAAAAGTACCATTTGTTAAGTCTAAGCAAGATTTGGCTAAAGAGCGTGAGGAAAAAGAAAAGGAAGAGTCAAAGTCTGCTACTGCTAACGCTTCTAGCACTGATTCAGAAGAAGTTTCGGTCTCTATTCCCGAGAAAAAAGCCCCCGCTCTACCTCCTATTCCCGAGACAGCTGGTGCAGCACCAAGTTTACCTCCTCCGCCATCGAAGCAGGCATCCGTTCCTGTTCCCAAATCTTCACCCAAAGCAGAAAATACTCCCAACTCGTCACCTGAAGGTGCGTCGGATTCAGATACTGAAAGTGGCGTAATTGAGGGAAATCTAATTATCGTCAAACCGCCTATTGTTGTTCGCGATTTTGCAGGTTTGATTGGACTCAAGCCCTTTCAGTTGATCTCCGAGTTGATGGAGATGGGAATCTTTGCTTCGATGAACCAGACAATCGAAGAAGATGTCGCTCAAAAATTAGCAAAGTCAAAGGGTTTTGATTTGGAAATCAGGCATCGGGGTGAAAAAGCTGAGCCCAAGGAAAAGAAGAAAAAGGAGGTTATTGATGAAAATGATGCCAAATTTCTCAAGCCTCGACCACCAATTGTTTGTATTCTTGGACATGTGGATCACGGAAAGACAACTTTGCTTGACACTATCAGAAAGGCTAATGTTGTCGGTGGTGAAGCGGGGGGGATCACCCAGCATGTAGCGGCTTATCAAATTGAACACAATGGTAATAAAATTACTTTCCTTGATACTCCAGGGCATGCTGCATTCTCCAAAATAAGGGAACGTGGTGCGAATATAACAGATGTTAGTATTTTGGTTGTGGCTGCAGATGATGGCTTTATGCCACAAACGGATGAAGCTTTAAAGTTTGCCCAGCGATCTCAAACTTCGCTGATGGTTGGTATCAACAAGATTGACAGCAAAGGAGCGGATGTTGACAAAGTGAAAACTCAGATGCAGGAGCGATCCATTCCATCTGAGGATTGGGGCGGGGATGTTGTGACAGTTCCGATTTCTGCACTCAAAGGGGACAATATTGAAGAACTTCTCGACATGATTCTTCTGCAAGCAGAGGTCATGGAATTAAAAGCAAATCCAACCGGTCAGTTTGAGGGAATCGTCATTGAGGCAAGAATGGAGGTAGGTAGAGGCCCAACTGCTACTCTTATTGTTCAAAAAGGTACCCTCAAAGTTGGCGATTCGTTCTCTTGCGGTGATGTGTATTGTAAGGTGAAGGCCATGATTGATGACCAAGGTCAGTCGGTCAAAAGTGCTCCGCCCTCTACTCCCATAAATGTTCTTGGATGGTCTGGTGTTCCTGCTACAGGTGCAACATGTGTTGCTTCCAAGAATGAACGGTCAGCCAGAAAAACAGCTGAAGAAAACATAGAGACTGAAAAGAAGCTTGAATTGCTTGCACAGCAAGAAGTTGCAGACTTGGATAATGAAGGCAGCGAGGAGGAGAAAGACAATGCCGGTTTGGACGCTCTTTTCGCAGCTATTAATAAAAGTAAATCTACTGCTTACCGTGTGATCCTAAAATCAGATGTCCGTGGATCTGCTGAAGCTTTAAAAGACTCCCTCGAAGAAATTGTCAGTGACAAGGTTCTTTTAGAGATTCTACGGTCCGATGTTGGTCAGATAACTAAAAGCGATGTAAAAATGGCCCAAACATCGGGTGCTGATGTAATTGGGTTCAATGTTAAACCCGAAAATGGGGTAATGGGCGAAGCAAAGCACCTGGGAGTTAATCTCTACCAAAACAGTATTATTTATGAGATCATCGATCTTGTGAAAGACAATATGGCTGAACTCTTAGAGCCTGAATTGTCAGAGAAGAAATCTGGTCGGGCAGAGATCAGACAAGTATTCAAAGTAAGCAAAGGAAGATCAGTTGCTGGTTGTATGGTAATGGAGGGTCTTATTACCAGAAATAAGGGAGCACGGCTTGTACGCAATGGTGAGGTTATTGTTGAAGGGAAAGTGGATACTCTGCGAAGATTTAAAGACGATGTTACTGAAGTAAAAGCCGGTTTTGAATGTGGAATTAGGTTAGAATCTTTCGATAAGTACGAAGAGGGTGATATTATCGAAACTTTCGAAATAGAAAAAATCCGTCCATCTCTCTAAGTTTTTGCTATGGGCTTGAGAATAGCTCGGGTTAACGAATTGGTTAAACGAGAAATCGCCAATTATATCAGCACTCGTTATGGTGCAGAAACGGTTCGTTGGACAATTACTTCCGTCGATGTGGCTGCTGATCTTAGAAACGCCACGGTGTCGTATTCTGTGATCGGTGATGAACTATCTGCAAGGCAAGCTCATGCATTTTTTAGTAAGCATGCTTCAGAAATTCGTGGTCAGGTAAGTAAGTATGTTGTCCTCAAATATTCCCCAAAGCTTCTCTTCGTACAGGATTATGGAATTGAACGAGGAAACCGAACCATGGAAATTTTGGATGAGCTTGACGCTTCATCTGATGAGCCGGATTTTCCCGAGTCACAGTAAAAAATTGTCACACTAATGAGACAAATTGTCATTTATTGAATATGGTTTCGTCTTAATCTTTCTTTGGTTTATTTCGTAAAGTGTTAACTGTTAGTGTCTTAAGTTTTATCTCAAGGCGGGCATGGGATCTGCATAATCCCTTACCGTGAGTAAAATAATTGGAATTGATTTAGGAACTAGTAATTCATGCATGGCGGTTATGGAAGCCGGCGAGCCAAAGGTTATACCCAATTCAGAGGGAAACCGTACAACACCTTCCATAGTTGCTTTCTCAAAATCCGGCGAAAGGATTGTTGGGCAAGCTGCCAAAAGACAGGCTGTTACGAATCCAGCTAACACCATTTTCTCAGCCAAAAGATTAATCGGTCGTAAATTTAGCGAGATTAAGAATGAGATAGATACACTTCCTTACAAAGTAATTGAGGGAAAGAATGGTGCAGCAGTGATTGAATGTGAGATAGACGGTAAGGTGGAGACATTTATGCCTGAGCAGATCTCCTCCATGATACTCGCTAAACTCAAAGCAGATGCTGAGTCCTATCTTGGCGAACCTGTCACCCAAGCCGTGATCACTGTCCCCGCCTATTTCAATGATGATCAAAGGCGTGCCACCAAAGATGCCGGTGCTATTGCTGGACTTGAAGTTCTAAGGATTATCAACGAACCCACCGCTGCGTCCTTAGCTTACGGTTTGGACAAGAAAGGGGAAGAAACAATTGCTGTTTATGACTTGGGTGGAGGTACATTTGACATCAGCGTTCTTGAGATCGCAGACGGTGTTTTCGAGGTAAAAGCCACCAATGGAGATACCCAATTAGGCGGTGATAATTGGGATCATCAGATTATCGATTGGCTCATCCAAGACTTTAAGAATGAGCAGGGGATAGATCTCTCGGGTGACCCAATGGCTATGCAGCGATTAAAAGAAGAAGCAGAGAAGGCAAAAATGGCACTATCTTCTTCTCAGTCCACCGATATTAATCTTCCTTTTATTACTGCTGACGCGAGTGGTCCAAAGCATCTAAATGTTACGCTTTCGCGCTCCAAATTAGAGCAAATTTGTGAAGATCTATATCTTCGCACGAAGAAACCATTTGAATCCTGCTTGAGTGACTCAGGTTTGAGCATTGGTGATGTAAATAACTTGGTATTGGTGGGTGGAATGACCCGTAGTCCAAAAGTGATTGAAATCGCCAAAGAACTTGGAGGCAAAGATGCCCATCAGGGAGTGAATCCTGATGAAGTTGTGGCAATTGGGGCTGCGATCCAAGGTGCAGTACTCAAGGGTGATGTGAACGATGTCTTACTCTTGGATGTGACTCCATTGACATTAGGCATTGAAACTGCGGGAGGTGTTTCAACTCCCATGATTGAGAGAAATACGACCATACCTACGAAGAAATCACAGGTTTTTTCTACTGCGGCAGATAATCAGCCAGCTGTTGATATCGTTATTCTTCAGGGTGAGCGTTCCATGTCTGCTGACAACAAAACTTTGGGTACCTTCAAACTGGACGGTATCCGTCCTGCCCCCAGAGGGACACCTCAAATTGAGGTAACCTTCGATATTGATGCTAACGGCATTTTAAATGTCAGTGCCAAAGATAAGGATACCGGGAAAGATCAAAAGATCACAATCTCGGGTTCCTCAAGTATGGATGAAGCGGAGGTAGAGAGATTAAAGCAAGAAGCAGAAAAGTTTGCTGATCAGGACAAAGAAAGAATGGAGTCTGTTCAACACAGAAACGAGTTGGATTCATTAGTTTATCAGTCGGAAAAGCAAATTGGCGAGCTTGGTGAACAACTTCCAGAAGATCTAAAATCCAAAATCAATGATTTGATTGGTGATGCTAAAAAAGTTCTTGATGATCAGTCCTCCTCTTCAGATGCAATCAAAGCGGCTAAGGATGACCTGCAAAAGGGTTTCGAAGATCTTATGAAAGCGGCCTCAGCATCTGCGGGTAAAACTGCGTCTGCTCAAGCCCCTGATTCTGATGGGAGTTCCGAACAGTCGAAGGAAAAAGACTCTAAGAAGGAAGACATCGTAGATGCTGACTTCGAGGTAGTAGACGACGATAAATAAACTTGGCAAAATTGATATTTTTTCCGGTTCGATCGAATCGGTTAGTCTGTAACAAAAAATCTAACCTAACTATAACAAAGGAATATGAGTAAACCTAAAATCACTCCATTGGGAGATCGTGTACTAGTCAAGCAAGTCGAAGAAGATGAGCAAGTAAAAGGCGGTATCATCATCCCAGATTCAGCTAAAGAAAAGCCGCAGGAAGCGGAAGTAGTTGCCCTTGGCACTGGTAAGAAAGACGATGCCGGCAACGATATTCCCTTTCAGGTAAAAAAAGGTGACAAAGTATTGATCAGTAAATACGGCGGAACCGATGTTAAGGTCGATGATGTAGAGTATAAAATCCTCCGCGAGGAAGATATTCTCGGCATCGTAGGCTGAATCTATTCGAAATAATTAACTTCCCAAAAACTAAGAAGTAAAATGGCTAAACAAATTCTATTCGACGAAGCCGCCCGCAAGAAAGTT
>JAYPZT010000010.1:0-20704 GCA_038136415.1 Opitutales bacterium | reverse complement strand
CCAAACCTCAAGTTCTTGCCTGGCTAACCTGTGACAGCGTCTATGTTGATCCCGCCACCGGCAAACACACCCTACTGGGAATTTTCTCAAGCCTAAGAGCAAAGGAATTTCCCGTGGTTCATCCAAGAATGGTCTGGTTTCTCTCTTTTTCTGACCTGACCACTGGTAAGCACCAATTAAAAATGACCATCGGATTACCCATGGCTGAAGAGGAACCCCGCACCATAATCGAGCGGGAATTTGATTCGCCCGGCCCTCAGCACCGAATCAATCTGATCAATGATATTCATCGTCTCAAATTTGAAGAACCTGGCAACTATTCCATTCTGATTGAAATTGATGATCAGGTTGTTCTGGCCAGCACCTTTCCGATTATTGAGGTTAAAATGCCATCCTGAGGGGATTCTCGCCTGGCACTCTTATCACCTTCCCCTTGCGTCTATTCTTCATCTCCGTAGCCTCTATCCCCTATGCCTGATTTAATTGCATCTGATTCCTCCGAATCCTCCCCTCTTTTGGTGGTTGGTTCGGTCGCCTTTGATAATGTCATCACTCCCCAAGCGGAGCAGGAAAGAATTCTCGGCGGAGCTGCATCCTACTGCTCCTTCGCCGCCAGTTATTACACCCAGGTCCGCATGGTTGGTGTTGTGGGAAATGATTTTGGTGAATCTGATTTAAACCGCTTGAAAGCACGGGGCATTGATTTGGAAGGCGTGCAACGGGATGAGTCCGGTCCCACTTTTTTCTGGAAAGGTAAATACCACGAAAACTTCAACCGCCGGGACACCCTCGATATCCGCCTGAATGTATTCGAAAACTTTCGCCCGGACTTACCCCAGTCCTATGTCGATTCCAATTTCGTTCTTCTGGGCAATATACATCCCGCTTTGCAGATGCATGTGCTTGATCAATTATCCGGTGAATCCTTTGTTCTGGCAGATACCATTGATTTATGGATTGAGACTGAGCGGGAAGCCCTCCTTTCCCTGATTCAAAAAGTCAGTCTTTTTGTGATCAATGATTCCGAAGCGGAAGAACTTACCGGAGAATCCAATGTCATTCTGGCCGGAGAAAAGCTTCGTCAGATGGGACCTCAAAGCGTGATCATCAAAAAGGGAGAGCATGGAGCCGTTCTCTTTCATGAAGATGGTTTGTTTGCACTGCCCGCATATCCAGTTACTCAACTACATGACCCAACCGGTGCGGGAGACTCCTTTGCCGGTGCTCTGATTGGCCGACTGGCTTCCAGAAACCGCACTGATTTTTCTGCGATCAAGGAAGCGATCCTTTTTGCCACCTGCACCGCCAGTCTCACCGTGGAAGCTTTTGGATGCGACCGTCTGGAGTCTGCCGGCAGTTCAGAAATTGAGCAGCGCGTAAAGACTCTGCAGAAGCTCATCTCCGTGGACTGAAGCAGTTTCTGATTTATTCTGCAAAAGCCAAAAATTCCTGCTTTCGGGGTTTTCCGATTGGTTTTCTTTTTCTGCTTCTTTCATCCTGCAGTCATGAAAGTGCAAGCACTCCTGAGGAACTAGAACCTCCTTTGCGCATGCACCTTGAATTGCCCACTTCAGCAGAGATCAGCCGGCTACCCGAAGACGGAGGAGACGAATTTAACCGGTTGATTTTTGAGAGCAGTCCCTATCTGCTCCAGCATGCCCGTAATCCCATCGAGTGGAGAGCATGGGGAGATGAAGCACTGGCCTTAGCCGCTTCAGAAAATAAACCAATTTTTCTCTCTATCGGATACACCACCTGCCACTGGTGTCATGTGATGGAACGGGAGTCCTTTGAAGATGAGGAAGTCGCCCATCTTCTCAATCAGGATTACATCTGTATAAAAGTGGACCGGGAGGAGCGGCCCGATCTCGATCATGTGTATATGGCGGTCACGCAAATGATGACCGGTCGTGGCGGGTGGCCCATGACTGTGATCATGACTCCCGAAAAAGTTCCTTTCTTTGCCGGCACTTATTTCCCCAAGTCCTCCATGCTCGATCTGTTGCCACACTTCGCCAGGGTATGGAAAGAGGAGAAGGAAAAAGTGAATGAGATTGGCCAGGCCATTCTTCATAACCTGAGCAAGTCCAGGGAAAGTCAGGCTGGCGGAGATCTCAATGCCAGTCATTTGGACCGATGCTTCGAGGTTCTCTCAGTAGCTTACGATCCAGTCTATGGAGGATTTGGAAGCCAGCCTAAATTCCCCACGCCTCATGCCCTGTCCTATCTTCTTCGCTATTACCAAAGAACCGGGGAGCCCAAGGCACTGGAAATGGTCACTCATACCCTGACCCAAATTCGACTAAGTGGCACCTATGACCAGATTGGTTGGGGCATTCACCGGTATTCCACGGATCAGGAATGGTTGGTTCCGCATTTTGAAAAAATGCTCTATGACCAGGCTCTTTACTCCATTGCATGTATCGAGGCCTACCAAATCACGAAGGATTCCTTCTTTCGCGAAGCCTGTGAAAACACCCTGGCCTATGTGGAAAGAGATTTATCCGACCCCAGGGGTGGATTTTATTCTGCCGAAGATGCAGACAGTGAAGGCGAGGAGGGAAAATTCTATGTCTGGTCGAATCAGGAAATACGGCAAATCTTAAGCGAAAAGGAAGCTGATCTTTTTATTGATACTTACCGCTTCCAAGGCTCAGGCAACTTCCTCGATGAAGCAAGTGGCGAAAAAACGGGTTCCAACATTCCCCATCTATCTCAACCCCTTAGCGAATTGGCTGAGTCGAAAAAGCAGGACTCAAAAGCATTCACCGAGCAAATCGAGAGGATCCGTGAAAAACTGTTTCAGGCCCGAAAAAAACGCATCCATCCACAACTTGATGATAAAGTACTGACTGACTGGAATGGACTGATGATTTCTGCATTTGCGAAGGCAGCTCAGGCATTGAACAGCCAGTCATACCTCGATCGGGCACGCAAAGCCGCAGATTTCTGCCTCACTGAACTTAGGCAAAAAAATGGCAGGCTTTATAAAAGATGGAGACAGGGAAAGGCAGGATTGCCCGCTCATTTGGAAGACTATGCCTTTCTCATCCAGGGATTGCTTGATCTCTATGAAGCTTCCCTTGACCCGATCTATCTTCTGGAATCCAAAGAGCTGGCCGATCTTACCCGCACCCTGTTTGAGGATTTGGAAAAGGGTGGCTTTTTTCTTACTGCCCATGATGGGGAGAAATTACTTACCCGACCCAAAGAAATTTATGATGGTGCGATTCCTTCAGGAAATTCCATCATGGCTCTCAATCTTGCCCGACTCTGGAAAATCACCGGAAATAAAGCCTATGAAGATTGCCTGAATTCCTGCTTCTCTGCGTTTTCTGGCTTTCTGGAATCAAATCCATCAGGGGCTGAAAATTTTCTCCATGCTCTCGCTTTTGTTCTTCAACCACCTGCAGAAATTGTGGTTGCGGGCAACCTCGATGACAAGACCACTGCCTCTATGATCGACGCTGTGCATCAAAAATTTCTGCCCTTTAAAACCCTGCTGCATTTATCTCCTGAATACGAGAACTCCAAGCTGATTGAATTAGCACCCTATTCCATCGCATTTGCTCCTACTGAAAAACCTACTTTCTATTTGTGCCGGGACCAGGCATGCGAACAACCAAAGACAGAACTTAACGAGATTTTGGAAGTGCTTGATAATCTCATCAAACCTCCCGAAAACAAATAATTCTCAGCTTTTTTCTGCCGTGGCCAGCAAGGTTTCAAAGAATGGTTTTTTCTTTTCCTTCGCCACTACCTCAACTTTTGCTCCCCGGAATCCAGCATCTCCAATCATCCGATAAAGTTCATTCTGTCCAAACCCAAGCCAGTGATCCCCGTATAATTCACGGGCTTTTTCGAACTGGTGTTTCTTTAAATCAATCACAATGAGCTGACCACCTGGTTTCAGCACCCGAAAAGCTTCCGCAAGAGCAACTTCCGGTTTTTGGGCATGATGAAGAGACTGACTCATCAAAGCGAGATCCACGCTTTTGGCGGCCAAGGGAACTTTTTCGATATCTCCCAGTTTATACTCCAAATTAGCCAGCCCCTTTCTTTTGGCCAAGTCTGTTCCCAAACGAACCATACTTTTGGAACTGTCCACACAGATTACTTTCTTTGCCCGCTCCGCCAGCAACTGGGAAATCATGCCCTCTCCTGCCCCAAGATCCACAATAGTAATGGCAGGGACCAAGCGGAATAGAAAATGGCCAATCGCTTCCCAGGTTCTTCCCGGAACATAATTTTTGCCCAGTCTCTCCGCCACCTCATCAAAATATTTTTCTGACTCCCGCCTGCGATGATCGACAATCCTGGTAAGTGCGGATTGATCACTTTCCCAGAATTCCTCATCTGAATCACTCGATATAGCCATACGGATCAACTCGGATCGAGGAGAGGAATCCACCTGCAACGCATAGTATGTCCGCTTGCCATCCTTACGGTCAGCAACCAATCCATTTCTTCGAAGCAAGCCAAGGTGGGAAGAAATGCGGGACTGCCCCATCTCCAGAATTTCCTGTAATTCCGCCACCGATAATTCCTCCTGTCCAAGCAGCCGCATCATCCGCAGCCTGGTGGAGTCAGATAATACTTGGAGTACCTCGGTTACTTTCATCTCTTGAGGAAGAATCTAGTTAGCAACGCCAAGAGGCAAACCGTTTTTATCGGAAGAGAATCCCAGACTTAAATAATCTCCTCCTCCCATACATCGAAAGAGGGAGATGGATTCGAAGTGGATTAGGATTTATCTACCCAGCGGGAAATCGCTTCAATCTTAAGAGACTGGGAGTTACCCTCAACATCGATCACCACTTCATCACCAACACCTTTACCAAGTAAACTCTGTCCAAGGGGAGTTAAATAGGAAAGGATATGGTTATCGGGATCACTGTCCCAAGCACCAAGAATAGTAAACTCTCTGGTCTCGGATCCGGCTTCAACCACTTTCACAATAGAACCTATACCAACCCGGTCATCGGAAACTTCGGTGAAATCAGTAGGTTTGGCCCGCATCAGATCAGACTGTAATTCAGCTTGGCGGGCAAGAAGTACTTTTTGATCATCCTTAGCCATTTGGTACTCCGCATTTTCCTTGAGGTCACCAAGTTCGCGGGCTGCCTCAATCGCGAGAGAGTTGGCAGGAATCTTTTCCTTGGTGATGATATCGAGATCAGCCAGTTTTTTGTCGTAGCTTTTCTGGGAGACGATCAAAGTATCATCCACTGCAGGCTGACTTAAACTGGAGGATGAAGATTCAGCATCACGATCGAGCAAGGACTGAATTTCAGGATGTAATTTAATAAAACGGGCCAGCAGCGATTTTTTGGTCAGATCCTCAAATCCAGGATTCAGGAGGAGAGCCTGAGCCAGATCCTTCGCATTTTCCAAGGTTCCTTTTGACAGAATATCACGAAGAAGCTCACGGTCATCCGATAAAACTTCAGCCAAGGGAATGCGCTTACTGGTAGCATTTTGCAAGGCCTCATAATCAATTGCTGAAAATGTGGCAGTGAGAAGCCTCGGGGAAATAAGAACCTCAAGAATATCTTTAAATTTTGCCAGTTTTCTGAATTTTAAAATCCATAAAAGAACTGCAGCACGCAGGGACTGCTCATCCAATGATTTGGTGATCGAAGAAACGAGCAGTTTTTTCTCATCCCGATCGACCAGGAAATGAGCACATTCACCGGAAAACTTGGTGTTAGTGCTTTGTAAAAGATGGACCACTTTTTTCTTCCAGTCATCAGGATAGACCCGGGAAACTAAATCGAGGAAACGGCTGTGAAATTTAGCCGGCATCAAATTGGCAAGTCCTGGAAGGTCATCAAGGCATTCTTCAAGAATGGATGCGGATGTGGGTTCCAATTTCTCAACATCCTCTTCCACATCACGGGCCAGATTATTCCGAACCCAGATACCATACAACCGATCAGCCTGGCTTAGGTTCTTAGCCTCCATAATTGCAATGGTAAGATCATGCAGAACCTGGGGAAGATCGGCCTGTAAATCCTCTTTCTCTGCCGCCAAATCAAAAAGTTTTTCCGCGAGAACGATTTTTTCGTAGGATCGCTTCTCTTCGAAGAAATCGTGAAGGATTTCCTGCTCGGGCTTTACGGGTTCGTCGCGAAGAATGTAAGGTTCATTCTTTTTGTTTGGCACCGCAACGCGGGGATCCTTCACCAATACTTTTTTGGTGGCGGTCCACCATCTCTTTGCTTTGGCAGCACCAAAGAGATAGGAGAGAATCCTTTCGATTTCACGGGTATGGACACAGCCATCATCACCGCGGGAAAGAATTTTAATAATTAATTCGGCCGGCTCTTTTTTAGCTAAAGTTTCAATCTCTGCTGGGTTATTTCGATGTTCGGCAAGAACATGATCTTCCGCAAGCACTTCAAGTTTATCTATGCAAAACACCGGATCCATGGCATGGCTTTTACGGTCACCATCTTCGAAATCGATCAGGATCATTCCTCTCTCGTCATCAAATCCTGCAATTTTACCGAAACCCCAGCTTCGGTGGATACAGTAGGCTCCTGCCTGCATAGCAGAAAGACTTTCACGGGATGATTCTAGGGCTGGATCTTGCTCGATCAAACGATCGATCACTTCGGTATTCATTCAGTCAAATAGGTTTTTGTTTAGCTTGTTCAGAAGGTCTAATACTTAAAAATTTCGGGAAAAATGGCGAGTTTAAAAAGAGGAAGCAGACTCACTTAGCTGTATGCACCAGTTCAGGTTGCTTAACTCCAGCAAGAATAGCAAGTGGGAGCAAAAGCCAAACCGCACCAATGATGTAGGCCACACTCGAGCCAAGGGAGAAATAAATAAGCCCGGCAGCCAGAGGCCCCAGTGCCCGGGCAATGGAACCGCAGGAGCGAAACACACCCAAGTTAAACCCTTGCTCCGAATCTTCGGATGATAGAGAAGTCAGAGCAGTCAAAGTGGGACTAATCAGGGCAACACCGGTGGACATGAGAAATAATCCGGGATAAAAAAGAGAAGATGAATGCGAAAACGAAATCACCAAAAACGCGGCAAAACCAATAATAATTCCAAGCAAGGCCATATTTCGTTCACCAACTTTTCCAACGAACCTACGCACAATACCTCCCTGAACCAGAATCAGCGTTCCTCCAATGAGTAAAAACATTTTCGCGAGATCCCAGGCATTGTATGAGAATCTTTCCACTGCCAAAAATGTGAGAGTAAATTCCATCCCGCTAAAGGAAATCATGTAAAACAAATAGGTGAAACAGGATTTCCGGGCAGTCCGGTTTCCAACTCCACCCATTCCAAAGATGGCTGGTCTGAAGGAACAATCCTGCTTGCGCTTCTCCTCGGGGAGAGTCTCTTTGAATTTAATAAATAACCAGATCCAATTGGTGAGGGCGAGAAGTAGACTGATGGCGGCTGCCGTTGAAAATGGATTCAATTTTAAGCCAAAAATCTGCAGATTGGACCAGTCCCAATGAGAGGCAATACCACCAAGTGTCGGGCCCAAAACGAAACCCAATCCAAAAGCAATCCCCACGAAAGCCATCCCCTTGGAACGGTTTTCACGGGAAGTCACATCAGCAATCGAAGCCGTGGCCACCGAAAGATTGCCACTGGCAACCCCACCGATCGCACGGGAGAGTAAAAGTATCCAAAATGCATCCGCAAAAATCCACAACCCATAGCCCACGGCGGTGCCTGCCAGAGTGATACTAAGTATTTTCCTTCTGCCAAACCGGTCAGACAATCCTCCCCAAATAGGAGCAAAAAAGAACTGAAGAATGGCATAGAGCGAGCCTAACAATCCCCCGAAAATCACCGTCTCCAGGCGGAAATCAGTATTGGCTATAAAACCATCATAACTAAGACCTTGTACAACCGAAACAAAAGCCCCCAACATTCCTCCACCATTCAATTCTTCCCGGACCAGATAATGATCGAGCATGGAAGGAAATAAGGGGAAAATGATGGAAAACCCCACCATATCCAAAAAGATGGTCAGAAAAACGACTCCGAAAACCGATTTCGACTGTGTGGTCACAAAATTTATTTAGCCTGGTGCTCAGAATGCTCAAGCAGGGCAACACGGGCATTTTCAGGAATCAGACCGGTTTCCCGGTCACCATGGCGGTGCACCTGCTTGATCAATTGCGAGCTGGTAAAAAAGTATTTTGAATTAGGCATCAAAAAAATGGTCTCCAAAGACTCATCGAGATGCCGGTTCATCTGAGCCATCTGAAACTCATATTCAAAATCTGAAACCACCCGTAAGCCACGAACCAATACCTGAGCTCCACGCAATTTGGCATGATCCACCAAAAGTCCATCAAAGGGTTCCACCGTAACATTGGAGAGATGGGAAATATTTTCCTCGATTAAGCGAACCCTGGTTTCTGGATCAAAGAGCGTGCTCTTGGCAGAATTTCCTGCGGCAACTGCCACCACAACTCTTTCAAAGAGACGGGATGCACGGGTGAGCACATCCAAGTGTCCGTTGGTTACAGGATCAAAAGTACCGGGGTAAAGTGCAGTAGGCATAAAATTCCGACACTATCTGGTGGATGCCCTAAAGTCCATCCTCAAGGGGATTGATCGTTGAGATTGCAAAGCCAAGCTTTTTGCCTATACGAATGGAGCTCTTCTTCATGAATCTTCCCAATATTCTCACTCTTTCCCGTATTCCGTTGATGGTGATTGTCGCTGCACTGCTCCATCCATGGAACGGGGAACCTATACCCTGGGCTTCCACGGTTGCATTTATCTTATTTCTTTTCGGTGCCCTGACGGACTGGATGGACGGCTGGTTGGCCCGCAAAATGGGTCAGGTTTCTGATTTTGGTAAATTTATGGATGCATTGGTGGATAAGATTTTTACCATGGGTCTATTTGTCAGCTTGCTGACGCTCGGAATTGTGGGACTTTGGGCTCTTTTCCCGGTTCTGCTTATTTTATCGAGGGAATTCCTCATTACCGGACTGAGGCTGGTTGCCGCGGCTCAAGGCAAAACATTAGCTGCGGAAAATGCCGGTAAGATTAAGACCGGATTTCAGATTGCCTGTATATCCTTCTTTCTTGGCCATGTGGCGATTGTAAATGACTTTAGCGGAATGAAGCCGTTGGAAACTTTCCAGAATCTGGCCTCCATATTCCAGACTGCCGGCCAGGTATGTCTAATTATTGCCTGCGTCCTCACCGTTATTTCTGGCTCCATCTATCTGTATAAATACTGGAATTTCTTCATTTGCGAAGACTCCAGTGAGTCATGAATCAGATCACTCTATTTCTGGCTACCCTTGGCCCGGTTGGGAGAAACCTGCCTGCTCCGGGAACCTGTGGTTCACTTGCGGGGATCCTGATATTTATAATTTTGGTTCAATTGACCGGGTTGAACCCGCATATGATTGCCCTGGGTTGCGTGCCCTTATTCCTGCTTGGTGTCCCCCTTTGCAGAAGAGCTGAAATTTTGCTCGACCGAAAAGACCCCAAGGAAGTGATCTGGGATGAATTTATTGTCATCCCCTTCATTTTCTGGCCCCTAGCCGCTGAAATTACCGGTCCCTTAACTCAATCCACATTCATCTGGATCGGGGCAGGTTTTTTACTTTTCAGGTTTTTTGACATCTCCAAACCATTGATCATTCATCACTCCCAGAGGCTACCGGGAGGATGGGGAGTAATGGTGGACGACCTGCTTGCAGCTTTAGCATCATCGGTAATTCTCTGGCTTGCCAAAACTTTTTCTTTGTCTTTTGTGGGGTGAGACAAGTAGTCTTTTACCCGTGAGCGATTCCAGTACAGATACCCAACCAGGTTCCCCTCACTCTTTCACGCTTGAAGTGTGTAACAAAATGGGGGTGCATGCCCGTCCTGCTGCCATGATTGTACGCATCGCAACCCGTTTCAATGGAGATATCTGGGTGACCAAGGAAGATGGAGACCGGGTGAACGCAAAAAGTATCATGGGGATAATGATGCTGGCCGCAGCCAAAGGCAGTAAACTCACCTTCGAATGCAATGCGGATCAGGGAACGGAACTGGAATCAGAAATGACGGAATTATTCTCCTCCAAGTTTCAGGACGAATAGAAGAAGCTTCTTATTTCCCCACCTCAGCCATTTTTTCTTCGTAGAAATTTTTCAGCAGTTCCTTAACTTCAGAAGGACGGCTCAATCTCTCTGCCTTACGGGTAAGCCTTTGAGCTTCTTCCATCGTAAACCTACGGGCAAAAAACTTCAGCTCGGGCAACAATGGTACCGAAGCACTGAACGAATTTAGGCCAAGTCCAAGCAGTAACGGGAGAAAATGGGGATCTCCTGCAATTTCTCCACAAACGGTAACCGGTTTTTTCTTTTCACTGGTCACCTGGCAAATACTTTTTAAGGAACGAATCACCGCCGGATGGTGCGGTTCGTAAAGAAATGCAATACGGTTATTTACCCGGTCAACCGCAAGTAAATACTGCACCAAATCATTGGTGCCCACACTGAAAAAATCCACTTCCGTTGCAAGCAGATCACAAATCGCCACCGCTGCCGGAGTCTCCAGCATGCAACCAACCTCAACATCCTGATCAAAGGCCTGCCCCCGTTCCGACAATTGTCTTTTGGCGGTAAAAATGAATTCCTTGGCCCGGGTTACTTCCCCTAGTCCACTGATCATGGGCAAAAGAATCTTCACTTTCCCATGAGCACTTGCCCGTAAAATTGCCCGTAATTGATCAAGGAACACCGGAGGATTGCTTAGGCAATAACGGATGGCACGAAAGCCCATAAAGGGATTTTCCTCCTGCTCCTTGGCCCATGCATCGAGAATTTTGTCTCCGCCCAAATCAAGGGTTCTTATCGTAATAGGCTTGGGTGCTGAGGCCTTTACCATCGCAGCATATTCCTCGTACTGCTCATCCTCCGAAGGAAGTGCATTCTGCCTAAGAAAGAGGGATTCCGTGCGGTATAACCCCACGCCTTCTGAGTCCGTTTCCACAATTCTGGAGATTTCATCCACCGTATCCGCATTCGCCCATAATTTGATTGGGCTACCATCCAGCGTTTCCGCAGGAAGGGATGCTTCCTGGTCAACCAGATCCTTGGCTTTTTGACGCTGAACCCCGACCTTTCCATACCGATAAAGAGTAGTTTCCGAAGGATTGATAATAACCACACCCTCAAAACCATCTATGAGGATCTCATCCCCATCTTCGAGATCTTCGGTTAATCTACGTAAACCCACCACAGCTGGCACTCCACTGGCCCGGGCCATGATCACGGCATGACTGGTTTGCCCACCCGAATTTGTGGCAATTCCAAGAATCTTGCTCCGGTCCAGCGAAGCCGTATCCGAGGGGGTCAGATCTTCCGAAACTAAAATTTTGGGCTGTTCCAGAAATGCAGTCCCGGAAGAAGTGGCTCCAGCCAGGTTTCTCAGAAGCCTGCTGGAAATATCCCGCAGGTCCGAGGCACGCTCCCTCAGATACTGATCTTCCAACTGCTCAAAGAAGGACTGGTATTTCTCGGTGACCCGGTAGACACATTGTTCCACATTGTCACCCGATTCCTTGACCTCCTTGCAGACATCATCAATCAGGGCCTTATCCTCCAGCACCAGCATATGTGCATCAAAAATCCCTGCCTCTTTTTCTCCAAGGTTTTTTGCTACATCATCCCTTATCTGGCGGACCTGATCCTTGGTCTGCTCCAGGGCATTCATAAACCTGGAAATTTCTTCCTCTTGGGCAGATGCTTCCACCTGGTAACTGAGGACTTCTACGGCTTGATGAAGAAAACGGAAAACGGGTCCATGGGCGATTCCCGGAGATGCGGGAATGCCAAAAAGCATCAACTCTTTTGATCTTTTATCAACTGAACTCATTTCGGAAAAATCTAAACAACCCTTCAATCATGAACGAATCTGAGATTATTGGAACCAAAATAAAGCAATCGTATGGACTTAGGAATGTAATCGGGTCCTACAAAACCATACCTCTTCCCCCAAAGAATCCATGATCATAGCTCTCAAATCCGCCTCCCTGTCGAAATCCTGAGGAAGCAGTGAGAAAGATGCAGAACCACTACCACTGAGCATGGAGTGCAGACCAAATTGATTCCTGATCTCTTCATAAAGGGGAGCAAAGTAGAGATACTTAGAGAACACCGCCTGCTCCAAATCATTGTAAATAAAATCCTGCAATGCAGTTTCTCCACTCTGCCACTGCTTAATTTTTTTTCTGGCACCATCCTCCTCAGAATACTTCCCTATTTTTTCAAAAATCTGAAAAATTTGCCCGGTAGGATGTCCAAGAGGCGGACGGAATAATAAAATTTCCTGATTACATCTCCCAGGTAAATCAAGCGGGGTAACCAACTCTCCCCTACCCTCTACCTGACATATTCCCGGCTGTAAAAACACCGGACAATCTGAGCCAATTTTTGCGGCAATCGCCAGTAGTTTCTCTTCACTCAATGGATCGGGCGAAAGGGAATTCACCCCAAGCAACGCAGCAACTGCATCAGAACTCCCCCCGCCCAGACCCGCCTCCAGGGGAATTTTTTTATCCAATACAATCTCCAACCCCATATTTTCTCCAGATTCTTTTCTCCATGCATCAATTGCCTGAGCCACCAAATTTTGCGTGGTCTCCAGGTCTGGATATTCAGGACAGGTAAGTGCGAGTGATCCAGGCTTTCCAGACTTTCTTATTTTTAGGGTATCTTTTAGTTCAAGTTTCGAAATAACACTGATTAATTGATTAAATCCATCCCCTCTTTTTCCGGTTAGGGCCAGGAAAAGGTTAATTTTTGCGGGAGCATCTATTTCGAGAAATTCAGACACGGGTAAGAAAAGGGTATTTCTTCGAAAGATTAGCAGTGATTCAGGCTGGTTGGAAGAATTGAATTGGCTCCAGGTTAAGGCTCTTCATTATTGAACCATACATGATATCGAATAATTCTCCTGAAGTCATCCTCGCTCTCGATGTGGATGACCGAAAACAAATTCATCACCTATTGGATCAAACCGGGGACCGTTTAAAATGGGTCAAGATTGGGCTGCAAAGTTATCTGAGGGATGGACCTTCCCTGGTCAGGGAAATTGCAGATTCAGGAAAAAAAGTTTTTCTCGATCTTAAATTACACGACATCCCCAATACTATGGCCAAAGCTCTGGAGAGCTTATCGGAGCTCCCTGTTGGATTACTTACTCTCCATGCATGTGCCGGTCCAGAAGCTTTAAACCGCTGTGCTACATTTGCCCGCGAAACCATGCCGGAAGTTACCCTGCTTGGAGTTACTGTGCTCACCTCAACAAACCAGGAGGGACTGCAATCGATTGGGGTTAATTCCCCGGTGGAAGACCAGGTGCTTCGCCTCGCCTCCCTTGCGGTGGATCAAGGAATTGGGGGAATTGTCTGTTCCCCGCTGGAACTTCCCCGTCTCCGCCAATCCTTGCCCTCATCCACAACCCTTGTCACGCCAGGCATCCGCCCAGCAAATGCAGATGCCGGGGATCAAAAAAGGATTATGACCCCGAAAGAAGCCAAAGACAAAGGAGCTAACTTTCTTGTTATTGGACGCCCAATCCTCGCGGCCCCGGATCCGAAAGCGGCACTTGATTCAATCTTGGAGGAAATGGCGGATTGATCGGATGATGGTCGGGGCACTGCTATTGGCTGGAGGAAGCGGAAGCCGCATGCGCGGCGAGACCGGAGATAAATTGCTCCACCCCATCGGCTCAACCAATGCGTTTTCCCTTTGTATCCAAGCCTTTCTCCAAGCTGAAGGAGTGGAAAAATTTGTCATCGTTTACAAAGATGAAACCCAACTTTCCCGTCTCAAAACAACCTTTAATCAGCTACAAACGAGTCAGAAACAGCTCAGAGAACCAGATATTTACTGGACACCTGGAGGAAAAGAACGACAGGATTCGGTCCGGGCAGGACTGCAGGCATTGCCCGATGAAATCACCCATATCCTGGTGCATGATTGTGCCCGCCCTTTTATCCGTCCGCAGACCATTGAACTGGCGGCCTCTGAGATTAGCAAAGATCGTGCAATTACCGTAGCCAGACCCCTCAAAGACACCCTACGTTTTCGTGAAGACCAGTCTGAAAATGCTCTCATTCCCTCGCCTACCAGAACATTGGATCGTTCCCACCACTGGTTGATGGAAACTCCTCAAGGAGCACCCCGGGCCTGGCTGGAAGAAGGATTATCCAAGGCACAATCACAACAGATTTTGCTCACGGATGATATGGCAGCGGTGGAACTGGCAGGACACCCCGTGGGGATGCTTGACCCAGGCTATCCCAATCCTAAGATCACCACACCAGATGATTTTTCCTACGCTGAATTTCTCTTAAAGTCATGAAAGTACCATCGATTCGTATCGGACATGGATTTGATCTGCACCAACTGGTGGAAGGTAGAAAATTAATCCTGGGAGGCATCGAAATTCCTCACCAACGGGGTCTGCTTGGTCACTCCGATGCAGACTGCCTCATCCATGCCCTGTCCGATGCGATTCTGGGAGCCCTCGCCCTACCCGACATTGGTCATTACTTTCCGGACGACGACCCAGCCAACCGGGACCTTGACTCTTCCCTCATTCTGCAAAAAGCAATCTCGCTCACCAAAGAAAAAGGATTCTCCGTGGGAAATGTGGACCTGACTATCATCGCCCAACGCCCCAAGCTCAAAGACTTTATACCCGCCATCCGCAGCAATCTTTCTTCCCTGCTCCAGATTGAACCCGATTGCGTGGGGATCAAGGCAACCACCCACGAAAAAATCGGTTCTCTCGGTCGGGAGGAGGGAATTGCGGCACACGCCGTCTGCCTTTTATATCAGCAATAAATTTCCGGATCTTATAGAGATCCGGCGGAATTATATTAAGCAGGAACCAACTGATCGGAGAAGAACCGATCAATTTCAATCTGGGCATTTTCCGGGCTGTCCGAAGCATGCACCACATTACGCATACGATCTGTTCCCAAGTCGCCACGGATTGTTCCTTCAGGAGCTGCAGTGGAATCTGTGGGACCAAGAAGATCGCGTACCCCCTGCACAATATTTTCTCCTTCCAAAATCATCGCAAGTACCGGACGGGAACTCATAAATTCAGCAATCTCAGGAAAGAAAGGAAGATCGGCCACATGTGCATAATGCTCACGTAACAAAGCATCATCCAACTGAATCATCCGGGTGGCAATGATGCCGTATCCTTTTTCTTCAAAGCGTGAAATGACTTTACCGGCTACTTGGTTTTGCAAGCAGTCTGGTTTTAGGAGTATGAGTGTCTTTTCCATGATACAAAAGGAATTACCCTAGCAAATTGCCCGGGGATTAACGAGCTCAAAGAGCCTTACCTGGGGGAAAAGAATTATTCTTCCGAATCTGCCTCGTTTTCCTTGGCAGAGGACGCAACAGTTTCACTGGAAGACTTTCTCTTCTTTTGCTCGAAACGAAGACCGATTTTTTCATCCTCGTGGAGCAAGACCTGTACAGGCTTTCCCTTGCGGATATTTCCGGAAAGCAAAGCCTCTGCTAAATTATCTTCAAGGTACTTCTCCACCGCACGACGCAACGGGCGGGCACCCAGTTTATTATCGTATCCATGCTCAATCAGGAATTCTTTGGCTTCGTCGGTTACATCAAGCTTAAGCTTACGCTCCTTCAACCGTTCAGAAACCTTTTCCAGCTCCAAGTCTACGATCGAGCCCATATGCTCCTTCAGCAATTGGCGGAAAATTACAATCTCAGTCAAACGGTTGAGAAACTCAGGTTTAAAAACCTTCTTTGCCTCATCCATAATCTTGTCCTTGATCTTTTCGAAGTCCTGCTCCGCATCCCCCACAGAAAAGCCAAGGGATGTATTGCGTTGCAGAATTTCAGCTCCCACATTGGAGGTCATGATCAGGATAGTATTTCTGAAATCCACTTTCCTGCCGAGGCTGTCGGTCAATCTGCCATCTTCCAAAATTTGGAGTAAAATTTGAGCGACATCCGGATGGGCTTTCTCGATCTCATCAAAAAGAATGACCGAATATGGTTTCCGACGGATGGCCTCAGTTAACTGGCCACCTTCATCATGCCCGACATAGCCCGGAGGTGATCCAATCATACGGGAAACCGCATGTTTCTCCATGTATTCAGACATATCGATCTGAATCAGTGCATCCTGCTCCCCAAATATACGCTCAGCCAATACTTTAGCCAGGTGAGTTTTGCCCACTCCGGTTGGTCCAAGAAACATAAAGGAACCAATCGGACGCTTGGGGTCTTTGAGATCGGCTCTGGATCTCCGTAAAGCTTTAGCCACTACTTCTGTGGCAAAATCCTGCCCGATTACATGCTCGCGAAGATCGGATTCCAATTGCATGAGCTTCTTGGTTTCCTTGGACTCCATCCGGTTAAGAGGAATACCTGTCCAGTCTGCAACCACCTGAAGCATATCATCTTCATTAACCTCCGCACGGTTCTGTTCACGGCTCTTTTTCCAGGTCTCAAGCACACGCTCGCGTTTGGCACGCAATTTCTTTTCCTTGTCACGTGCTTCAGCAGCTTCCTCAAAATTTTGGTCAGAAATAGCTGATTCTTTGAGAGCACAAACTTCCTTAATTTCCTCGGATAAATCCTCAATTTCCTGGGGCCGCTTCATCGACTCCATCCGGGATCTGGCACCTGCTTCATCAATCGCGTCAATGGCTTTATCCGGCAGGAACTTTCCAGTTACATATCTTTCAGTCAGCTTGGCCGCTGCTTCCAATGATTTGTCCGTGTAATTCACATTGTGGTGATCCTCGTACTTGGGCCGGATCCCTTTCAAAATCTTGATGGTGTCCTCAATCGATGGAGCATCCACTTTCACGGACTGAAATCTACGATCCAAAGCAGAGTCTTTTTCAATGTATTTACGATATTCTGCCAGGGTGGTTGCTCCGATGCACTGCAACTCTCCGCGGCTTAATGCGGGCTTAAAAATATTGGACGCATCCATTGCACCCTCCGCAGCACCCGCTCCGACAATGGTGTGCAACTCATCGATAAAAATGATAACATTTTTGGTTTTCCTGAGCTCATCCATCACCGCTTTGATCCGTTCTTCGAACTGACCACGGTATTTGGTACCCGCAACCATCAGGGCGAGGTCCAGAGTCACCACCCGTTTATCGATTAAATTTTCAGGGACCAATCCTGCGGCGATTTGCTGGGCAAGTCCCTCCACGATGGCAGTCTTACCTACCCCTGCCTCGCCAATAAGCACAGGGTTGTTTTTGGTGCGGCGGCAAAGTACCTGAGTAACCCGGCGGATTTCCTGAGAACGCCCGATTACCGGGTCCATCTCGCCTTTGCGGGCAAGTTCAGTGAGATCCCGCCCAAAAGCTTTCAGGGCTGGGGTTTTGACATCCTTCCCCTTTTCCTCGGGCTCCCCGCCCCCAACTACCGAAGATTCAGTCTCCTCATTGGAAGCAAAATTGGGATCAAGTTCGGATAAAATTTCATTACGGCAGCGATCCACATCGACATCCAAGGATTTCAAAACACGTGCGGCCACACCCTCTCCTTCGCGGAGAAGACCAAGCAGGATGTGCTCGGTTCCCACATAACTATGGTTCAAAGATTTGGCTTCTTTTCCGGCAAGAGCCAAAACTTTTTTGACCCGAGGAGTGTAGGGAACATTTCCGGATGGCTTGGCTTCGGGCCCCAAACCAACCTGTTCGTCAACCGCCTGTCTTACCGTATCGAGGTCCAGTCCCATTTTTTGCAGAACATTAACGGCAACACCCTGCCCAAGATTAATCAGCCCGAGCAGAAGGTGCTCCGTACCGATGTAATTGTGATGAAAACGATCCGCTTCTTTTCTCGCCAAGGCAAGAACCTGCTGGGCCCGCGGAGTAAAATTGCTCATTGGTTCAGACATAATTTATTATTTTGGTTCGGGGGTGAGAAAAGTCAACTGATGCCATCCAGATTGATTTGTGGAAGCCGGGAAAATTCTTTGCGTATAAATTCGGCCCGCAGATGGTCCCGTTGGCCTGGCTCAATCGCTTTGCCTGCACTGAGCTGGACATGTCCGGGTTGAATTTCAATAAACATACGATCCGCCAATGCCCGGAACCGCTCAGGAATGATTCCGAAATCTGCAGCCAGGCGGACGAGGGATAAATGGTCCATTGCCTCCGAACTTTGGATCATGTAGCAACATTTAAGAGCACCCAGGGAACGGCTGATTTTGTCGATCAAACGCATACCATCATCCTCCATCAACTTTTCACGGGCCATGGTCTCCTGCTCCACAATGTTATCCAGGGTGGTCTTCAGGCGCTGAATAATTGCCTTTTCAGATTCCCCCAGGGTTTGCTGGTTTGAAATTTGAAAAATACTTCCACTGGCATCCGATCCCTCACCAAACAATCCACGCACCGCGATACCCAAGAGGTTTACCGCATTGATTACTTTGTCCATATTTTTGGACATTACCAAGCCAGGCAGGTGCATCATCACTGAAGCACGAAGACCGGTGCCAAGATTGGTCGGACAGGCAGTCAGGAAACCGAGCTTGGAATCAAAAGCATATTCCAGTTTTGATTCAATATGGGAGTCCAGGCAATCCGCCGTATCCCAAACTGATGAAAAATCCAGTCCATTTCCAAGCACCTGAATGCGGAGATGATCCTCCTCGTTCACCATCACACTGCAGGAGCGGTCATTGGAAAGAAACAACCCGCCGGACTCATCTGCCTGGGACAATTCAGGACTGATCAAGTGTTTTTCGACCAGAATCTGTCGGTCCAGTTCACTTAAATCATCCACTTCCACCACCGTTCCGTTCTTCAGTTCATCCACACCATTCAAGGCATTGATGCATAATTTCAGGACTTTTTTCTTCTGATCCGATTCCGCACGACCTGGGAAAGGATAACGGCTGATATTTCTGGCCAGACGCACCCGGGTGCTCAAAGCAATTGGCGTGGGTTTAGATGCCTTGCTTTTGCTTTTGGATGAAAAGAGATCGTGGAACATAAAAATTCAGTGAATACTTAAGTAAGCGATGCGGATTCGTTTTCTAGTTTTTTGAGCAAATCCCGAAGTTCAGCTGCTTTCTCGTAATTTTCTGCCTCCACAGCTTCATGCAGTTCTTTTTTGATTTGCTCACACTGCTCCTCAATGGTTGGGCCTTGCTCTTCTTCCTCCACCTCTGGCACCACTTCTCCGGCATACCGATCCGGTACTTTTCCGGCATGCTCGATCCCCGCATGCATGCCATCAAGCAATGGTTCAAGAACGGGACGAAAAACATGGTAGCAAGCCTGACAGCCCAGACGCCCGCCCTTCTTAAAGTCCTGATGAGAAGTGCCACAACTTTCGCAGGTCATCCCCTGAACAGATTTCTCCGCCTCAATCACACCATGATCAAGCAAGTTGCTAATGGATAAATTGTCTGGGTTGGTTACGCCCTTTTCCTGTGCGCAGGACTCGCACAAATCCATTTTATGCATTTGACCATTAATGATTTGTGTCAAATGCACCGTGGCTTGGTTTTCACAATGATGACATTTCATAAAATTACCAATTAAATTCAATCATTACTATACCTCGCGTGCACCAAAATTACAACGCAGATGACATGCCAATTGGACAGATGTAAAAAACTTTGAATTTTTTCTGCTCAATCCGCCCCGCCTAAACTCACACCATCCGTTTTCACACTCTCCCGGAACCGCTCAATTAATTTTCGGGTCAACTCCCCCGGTTTCCCATCCCCAATGGGCCGGTGATCCACTTCCACACAGGGAATTACTTCCGCGGCTGTACCGGTAAGAAAACACTCGTCCGCAATCCACAAATCATATCGGGTCAGGGCCTGTTCTTTCACAGGAATCCCCATCTGCTCAGCGATTTCCATCGCCGCAGCCCGGGTAATCCCACGTAAGGAACCAGCATCCAGTGGTGGGGTGTAAAGCACACCCTTTCGAATGATAAATACATTATCCCCGGTACATTCCGCAATTTCTCCTTTATCGTTGAGCATCAACGCCTCAAGGAACCCAACCCGTTTGGCCTCAATCTTGGCCAAAATGTTATTTAAATAATTGAGACTTTTCACTGCTGGAGGCAGCGCCGCAGCATTTATCCGGCGGGTGGGCACGGAAATGATCTTTAATCCATTTTCGTAAAGCTCTTCGGGGTACAATTGAATATTATCGGCAATAATGATCACGCTTTGGGGACCGCATCCATCAGGGGTCAGTCCGAGATGACCAGGGCCACGGGTCACAATTAAGCGAATATATCCATTTTGCAGGTTATTTTGCCGGCAGGTTTCACAAACTGCCTCCGCAAACTCTGCACGATTCATTGGCATTTCCAGAAGAATCGCTTTGGCAGAGTGCTCCAACCGTTCCAGATGCTCATCCAGTTTGTAGACACATCCATCATACAAACGGATTCCCTCAAACACCCCATCCCCATAAAGCAAGCCATGATCAAAGACAGAAATCTTCGCATCTTCCTTTTCCACAAACTCGCCGTTTAAATAAATTTTCATCTTCGAAATAATTATTTGCCTAAAAGAATGACCCTTGGCGAGCGCCAAGCGAAAATCTTATTCACCGGTTGGCGATGAGATTGTCTACAACCGCCGGATCCGCCAGAGTGGAGGTGTCCCCAATCTGGTCGGTCTCATTGGTGGCAATCTTGCGCAAGATCCG